>CAZDRS010000058.1:0-12001 GCA_964507585.1 uncultured Dechloromonas sp. | reverse complement strand
CGCACTGGCTGGATGAGGACTGGGGCGTCGCCGCCTTCGTCGATGCCGGCGACGCGGTCGATTCGCTGCAGGATGTTCGCCTGGCGCTCGGCTACGGCCTCGGCGCCCGCTGGCGCAGCCCGGCCGGGCCGCTCGGCGTCGACCTGGCCTACGGCGAACGGACGCGCGGCTTCCAGCTGCATTTCTCGCTGGCCATCCCGTTCTGATGAGCTGCCAAACTCCATCTCGCACACGGATTTCGCGGATAAACGCGGATTCCTCAAATCCTTGCCCGATGCAGACTACCTGCCAGCAAGACAACTCAACGCATGGGCGCCCCCATCCCAAGCCATCCGCGAAATCCGCGTTCCATCCGCCCCATCCGCGTTCCAACTGCCTTTCTCCGCTTGGCATGAACTGGGCCAACGCAGTCGGCGGCAGGGCAATGCAGAACTGACATGCCGCGCCGCCTCCTTGCCCTCCCCCTGCTCGCCGCCGCCACGCTCCTCGGCGGCGCCACCTGGCTGGCGACCAGTGGCAGTGGCCTGCACCGCGCCCTAGACCTCGCCCGGCGCGCCAGCGGTGGCCAGTTGCAGATCGAACAGGCGAGCGGCCGGCTGATCGGCCCGCTGAGCATCGCCACCCTGCGCTGGCAGGGTGCCGACCTGCAGCTCGACGCTAGCGGCATCCGGCTCGACTGGTCGCCGGCCGCCCTGCTCCATGGCGAACTGCGCATCGCCGAGCTCGCTATCGACACGCTGGCCATCGCCAAGCCGCCCAGCCCCGAACCGGCCGTGCTGCCCGCCGACCTGCAGCTGCCGCTCGCCCTCGATGTCGACCGCCTCAGTCTCGGCCAACTCACCCTCAACGGCCAGCCGCTGGCCAGTGACATCGCCGCCCGCCTGAGCAGCGACGGCCGCCAGCACCGGATCAGCGACCTGCACCTGCAAGCCGCCGACGTCGCGCTGAGCGGCCAGGCCAGTCTCGACGGCCAGCCCCCCTTCCCGCTGAGCGCGACGCTCGACCTCAAGGGCCAGCTCGACCAGCGGCCGCTCGCCCTCGCCGCCACGGCGCAAGGCCAGCTCGACCGCATCGGGCTGGCAGTCATCGCCCGCCAAGGCATCGCCGGCCAGGCCAGCGCGACACTCACCCCCTTTGCCGCCGCCCCTTTCGCCAGCGCCCGCCTCCAGATCGACCATCTCGATCCGGCCGGCTGGCTGGCCGGTGTGCCGCAGGCCGAACTGAGCCTAGTCGCCGACATCGTCCCGCTCGACGACGGCATCGCCGGCAGCTTCGGCCTGACCAACCAGCAGCCCGGCCCGCTCGACCACCAACGTCTGCCGCTCGGCACGCTGGCCGGCACGCTGACCTGGCAGGGCGACACTCTCAGCCTTGCCACCCTGCACGCCGCATTGCCTGGCGGCGGCGAACTGGCCGGCCAGGGCAGCTACCGCGCCGGCAGCCTCGACCTCGATCTGCAAGCCAGCCGCCTCGACGCCCGGCAACTCGTTTCCGCCCTGCACCCCACCCGCCTGGCCGGGCCGCTGGCCGCGACGCTGGCCGGCGAGCGGCAAAGCCTGCGCCTCGATCTGCGCGACGCCACCTTCAGCCTGCTCGCCGAAGCCGAGCACGCCGGGCAGAAACTCCTGCTGCCCCGACTGCGCCTGGCGGCCGGCGACGCCCGGCTGGAAGCCAAGGGCGAACTCGATCTCGGCGCACAACGCACGTTCAGCGCCGAAGGCGAACTGCAGCGCTTCGACCCGAGCCGCTTCGCCCGCCTGCCGGCCGGCCGCCTCAACGCCCGGTTGACGGCGAGCGGCCGGCTCGCCCCGCAGCCGGTGGTCGACGCCGCCTTCACGCTGCAGGACAGCCAGCTGGCCGGCCAGGCGCTGAGCGGCCAGGGACAATTGAACATTGCCTGGCCGCGCATCCCCAAGGCCGACATCGAACTCGCTGCCGGCGGCAACCGCCTCACCGTGCAGGGCGCCTACGGCCAGCCGGGCGATCGCATCCGCTTCGCCATCGACGCGCCGCGCCTGGCCGCTGTCGGCCTGGAGGGCGATCTCCACGGCCAGGGCGAAGTGGCCGGCGCCGCGCAGCGGCCGCGCCTCAACGCGACGCTGCGCGCCGAGCGGCTGGGCTGGCCAGGGCGCGGACGGCTCAATGGCCTGGCGCTGGATGCCGAGCTCGGCAGCGCCGCCGCCTCGCCCCTGCGCTTCGATCTCGCTGTCGCCAGCCTCGATCTACCCGACCAACCCGGCCTGCTGCGTGTCATCCGCCTGCAGTGCGAAGGCAGCAACCAGGCACATCACCTGAGCGCCCAGGCCGAGATCGCCAATCGCGACCAACTGGCCCTGCGTTTCGAAGGCGGCTGGAGCGCGACGACCGCCACCTGGTCCGGCCAGCTCGGCGAAGCCCGGCTGAGCAGCCCCGAACCTGCCCGCAATGCCCGCCTGCTCGCCCCAGCGCCGCTCATCCTGGCCGCGACGCACTGGCAGGCCGGCCCGCTGCGCCTGGCTGGCGACCCGCTCGACTGGCGGGCGACGCTGCAGGCCGCCGCCGACACCAAGCGGCTCGACGCCAGCCTGACCGCCCAGGGCAGCCGCATCGGTCAGGTCGAGGGCAGCCTGCGCGCCACCCTTGCCGGCGCCTGGTCACCGGCCCGCGACGCCCCCTGGCAGGGCCGCCTGCGCGCCGACATTGACGACCTCGGCTGGCTGGCCGAACTGATCGGCGAGGAATGGCAGAGCGCCGGCCGCCTGAACGGCGATCTGCAACTGGCCGGCACGCCGAACCGGCCGTTGCGTAGCGGTCGCCTGCGCGGCGAACAACTCGCCCTGCGCCTGCCGGCCCAGGGGCTGAACCTGGCGCGCGGCGAACTGGACATCGACCTGCGCGACAACCTGCTGCACATCAACCGCTTCGGCTTCGACAGCCTGCTCCAGCCGCTGCCCCGCCCACTCCGCCAGGAAGCGCGCGGCGACCTTTCCGACCTCGCCAAGACGCCCGGCCGCCTCGACGTCAGTGGTGAACTGCGCCTCGGCGGCCAGAGCGGGGCCGAGAGCGGCTGCCTCGACGTGCGCCTCGACCGTCTCGGCGCTTTCCAGCTGCCCGACCAGTGGGTCGCCGTTTCCGGCAACGGCCGGCTGAGCTGGCAGGACGGCACACTCGGCACGCAGGCCAAGCTGGCGGTCGATGCCGGCTACTGGCAGCTGGCCAAGGCCGGCACACCGCGCCTGTCGGACGACGTGGTGGTCCGCCGGCCAGGGAATGCACCGCCGGCCGCCACGCTGCGCCCGAAGGTCGAACTCGACATCGCCACCGAGCTGGGCAGCAATTTTCTGTTCAACGGTGCCGGACTGAGCAGCCGGCTGACCGGCGAGGTCCGCATCACCGCCCAGGGCCGCGACCTGCCGCGGGCAAGCGGCACCATCCGGACACGCGGCGGCCGCTTCGAAGCCTATGGCCAGAGACTGGATATCGAACGCGGCGTGCTCAGCTTCAACGGCCTGCTCGACAATCCCGGCCTGGACGTGCGCGCCCTCCGCAAGGGCCTGGCTGTCGAGCCGGGCGTGCAGATCGGCGGCTCGGCACAGAAGCCGACGGTCAAGCTGGTATCCGACCCCGAGCTGCCGGATGCCGAAAAACTCGCCTGGCTGGTCCTCGGCCATGGCTCGGAGCAGATGGGCGCCGGCGACGCGACGACCCTGCTCTCGGCGGCGAGCGGCCTGCTCGGCAACGATTCGGGGAATGTCGTGCAGCAGATCAAGAAGACCTTCGGCTTCGACGAACTCGGCGTTCGCCAGGGCCGGCTGGGCGACAGCGGTGGCCGCCAGCAGGTCAGCCGGGTGGCCGGCGGCAGCGTGGACACGACGGGCAGCACCGGGCAGCAGATTTTCTCGGTCGGCAAGCGCCTGTCGTCGAATGCCCTGCTCTCCTACGAACAGACGCTGGGCCGGGCGGAAGGCGTCGTCAAGCTGACGGTCAACCTGACCCGGCAGATCGCCGTCATCGGCCGGGCCGGCAGCGACAATGCGCTGGATGTGTTCTACACCCTGACCTTCGGCCGCCCACCCCAAGCAAGCGAGCGGCGCAACACCAGTTCCCGCTAAGCCGCTGGCTGGCCGCCCAGCCAGCGCTCCAGCATCTCAACCAGCTGCTCGCGGACGAGGGGTTTGGCCAGGAAATCATCCATGCCTGCCGCGCGGCAACGCGCGCTGTCTTCGGCGAAGGCACCCGCGGTGAGGGCGACGATGGGCAGACGAGGCCGGCCGGCGGCCTGCTCCCAGTCGCGGATGTGGCGCGTCGCTTCAAGACCGTCCATGACCGGCATCTGGATGTCCATCAGCACCAGGCCGCAGGGCTCGCCCCCGGTTAGCCGGCGCACTGCCTCGCTGCCGTTCTCGGCCGTGCTGGCCGCGATACCGAGCTTGCCGAGCAGGGCCTGGGCGACCTTGCGGTTCACCGCGTTGTCATCGACGATGAGGACCCGGCCGGCCTCGGCGGCTGCCGGGACGGTGGGCGGTGGCGAGGCCGCCGGCGTGCGTTCGCTCTGCCGGCTGTCGCTGTCGGCAACAAGCCGCTCGGCCCGGATACGGAACCAGAAGGTGGCCCCCTCGCCCGACCGGCTATCAACACCGACCGAGCCACCCATCAACTCGGCCAGCCGACGAACGATGGAGAGGCCCAGCCCAGTCCCGCCGTACTGCCGGGTGGTCGAGCTGTCGGCTTGCGAGAAGGCATGGAAGAGCAGCCCCTGTTTCTCCGGAACGATGCCGATGCCACTGTCGCGCACCGCGAATTCGAGCGTCGCCTGCCCATCGTCGCTATCGACCAGGCGACCCTCGACCCGGACGTAGCCCTGGGCGGTGAATTTAACGGCATTGCTGACCAGGTTGGCCAGCATCTGGCGGATACGGATCGGGTCGGCCCGATAGCGCTGCGCGGCGTCACCGTGCCATTGCCCCTGCAGATCGAGTGATTTCTCCCGGGCACTGGCCGAGAACAGGGCGACAGTTTCGTGGATCAACTGTTGCGGCGCAAAGGCGGCGGCCGACAGGTCGAACTTGCCGGCCTCGATCTTCGACAGGTCGAGCACGTCGTTAAGCAGGGTCATCAAGGTCTGGCCGGAATTTAGGATGGTCCGCGCGAAATCGAGACGCTCGCCGGCCGGCAGGTCGGGCGACAGCAGCAACTGGGCCATACCGAGGATGCCGTTCATCGGCGTGCGAATTTCGTGCGAAATCGTCGCCAGGAAACGGCTCTTCGCCTGGCTGGCGCTCTCCGCCGCCTCCTTGGCCTGGTAGAGCTCAGTGATGTCGATGCGGAAGCCGACGATGAAACCTTCTGGCGTCTTGCGCTCGCGGATGCGCAGCCAGCGGCCATCGTCGAGCGGCTGGATAAGGTCGGTATTGCCGGCGCGATGGACCTTCAGGCGCTCGGCCACCCATTCGTCCACGCGGCCGATCGCCACCTGGTACTGGCCACGCTCGGCGCCGGTGCGGATGATTTCCTCGAAGGTCTTGCCGGGCACCAGCAGGTCGGCAGAGGTCCGGTAGTAGTCGCGGTACTGCTCGTTGCAGAAGGCCAGGCGGTCGTTCTCGTCGTAGATGACGAAGGCCTCGCCGATGGTTTCGACGGCCGAGCGCAGCATGGCCTGGCTGGCCTGCAATTGCTGCTCGACAACCGCCCGCGTGACGAGAGCGCGGTAAAGCATCAGCAACAGCACGACGACGATCAGGGAGCCGCCCGCACCGAGCAGCAGGACAGTCTGCCGATAATGTTCATAAGGCAGCAAAGCCCGCTCTGTCGAACGTCCGACGTTGACAGTCAAGCCATACTCCGGCAAGCGGTAAAAGCCGTAAATCCGTTCGATGCCATCGATCTTGCCGACCCGAGTGTAGGAACCGGACTGTGGCGAATCGGGCTGCAGGAAGGGCAGGTCGGTAAGTTTCTTGCCCATCGCCTGCAGGCCGTCCGGGTGGCGGGCCAGGAAATCGCCGCTATTGGCGACCAGCGACACCGTGCTGTCCTGGCCAAGGCGTTGATGGAAGGCGGTGAAAACATCCGGACTGACCGACACCACGAGAACGCCTTGGAAGACACCGGCCTCGATGATCGGGCGGGTGAACTGGATCGACCATTTAGCCGACACCTTGCCGAGCAGCGGCTTGCTGATGAACAGGTGATCACCACCGCCAACATGCACCCGGAAATGCTCGCGTTCGCCGAGATAGATCCGCTCCTTGGGCGCCCCCAGATTGGAGAAAACCAACCAGCCATCCTGGTCGATGATGGCAATCTGGAAGGCGACGTCGGCCATATAACCCTGACGCAGCCGGACAATCTTGCCAAATTGCCGGGAATCGCCATCCCAGCGCATCCGCAGATCGAGCAGGATTTCGTCGAGGCGCTTGATCACGGAATTCGTGTTTTCCGCTGCCGCCTGCGCCTGGAATTCCGTGCTCAGGCGGATCTCGCGCAAATCGGCGCTCCTGCGGCG
This sequence comes from uncultured Dechloromonas sp., assembly GCA_964507585.1. GTDB lineage: Bacteria > Pseudomonadota > Gammaproteobacteria > Burkholderiales > Rhodocyclaceae > Azonexus. The sequence goes on along the minus strand of CAZDRS010000058.1, from coordinate 5,520 downwards.
ATCGATCTGGTAAGCCACGGCCAGCCAGATGATGGCGAGGCACACGGCCAGCAGGCAGGCGATTATCGCCTTCAGCGAAAATCCGCCCTGCTTGGGCAAGGAAACCTTGATCACGCAATCATCCTGTCTGTCATCCTGTGCAAGCCAGCCTTCGGGGCTCAGCGCTGTCAGGCCGCCCCATGTTGATTATGGCAAAAGTCATATCCAGCAGCCGCCCCATCTACAAACCGCCGCCACGCCGCTTGCTCAGGCGCTGCAGGCGGAGGATCAGGTCGTCGACATAGGTAAACACCACCGGGATGACCAGCAGGCTGAGGAAGGTCGAGGTGATCAGGCCGCCGATCACGACGATGGCCATCGGCGCCCGGAAGCTCGGATCGACGCCGATACCCAGCGCGATGGGCATCATGCCGGCACCCATCGCCACGGTGGTCATCACGATCGGCCGCGCCCGCTTGCGGCAGGCGTCGAGCAGTGCGCTCCAGCGATCCAGGCCATGCTCGCGGCGAGCCAGCACGACGTAGTCGATGAGCAGGATGGAGTTCTTGGTGGCGATGCCCATCAGCATGATCAGGCCGATCATCGACGGCATGGACAGTGCCTTCTGCGCGACGAACAGGGCCAGGAAGGCGCCCGGCACCGACAGCACCAGCGCGGCAAGGATGGTCACCGGCTGGACGAAATCCTTGAACAGCAGCACCAGCACGATGTAGATGCACAGCACGCCGGTCGCCATGGCCAGGCCGAAGCTTTCGAACAACTCGCCCATCGCCTCGGCATCGCCGACCGTGGTCTGGATGATCCCCGCCGGCAGGTTGGCAATACTCGGCAGGGCCAGCGCCTTGGCCTCCACCTCGCCGAGCGGCTGGCCGTTCAGTTCGATCTCGAAATTGATGTTGCGCAGGCGGTCGTAGCGGTCGATCTCGGCCGGGCCGCCGGCGATGGCGATGCTCGCCACGTTGGCCAGCATCACCGGCCCGTGCGCCCCGGGCACCGTCAGCCGTTCGAGCAAGGCCAGGTCGGTGCGCGCCTCGGGCGGCAGCTTGACGATGATGGGCACCTGGCGTTGCGCCAGGTTGAGCTTGGCCAGCCCCTGGTCATAGTCGCCGGCCGTGGCGATGCGCAGCGTGTCGGCGATGGCCTGCGAGGTCACGCCCAGGTCGGCCATACGTGCGAAATCGGGACGGATGACCAGTTCCGGCCGCACCAGGCTGGCCGTCGTGGTCACGTTGCCGATGCCCGGGATGCCGCGCAGCTCGCGCTCGACGACACGAGCATGCTCGCCGAGCAGTTGGCCGTTTTCACTGGCCAGAACCAGGATGTACTTCTCGTTGGCCGAGCCGAGGCCGACCTTGACCTGCGCCCCGGGAATTGCCGTCAACGCCTGGCGCAAGGCCCCTTCGATGTCCTGCTTGGTAACGCCCGGGCGCTCCTTGCGCGGCGTCAGGTTCAGGGTCAGCGTCGCCTTGCGCACCTCGGCGGCCGCGGAGGCGGCAAACGGGTCGCTGCCCGCCTTGCCGCCTCCGATGGCGGTGTAGATCAGCTTCACATGCGGATTGGCCTGGGCGATGGCCCGTGCCTGTTCGGCCGCGGCAAAGCTCTCCTTGAAGGTGACACCTGGCTGCAAGGTCAGGTAGATCTGTGTTTGCGACAGGTCGTCCGGCGGCAGGAAGCCCTTGGGCAGCAGCGGCACCAGCATGAAGGAGCCAACGAAGAAAATCGCCGTGGCGAGCAGCGTCAGCAAGCGATGTTTCAGACACCACGCCGCCCAGCCTTCGTAGATGCGCAGCCAGCGCGGCTGGGCATGCTCGTCACCGACCGGTTTCAGGATGTAGGCCGCCATCATCGGCGTCAGCATGCGGGCGACGACCAGCGAGAAGAAAACGGCGATGGCCGCCGTCCATCCGAACTGCACGAAGAACTTGCCGGCAACGCCGCTCATAAAGGCCGTCGGCAGGAAAACGGCGATCAGCGTGAAGGTGGTGGCGATGACCGCCAGGCCGATCTCGTCGGCCGCCTCCATGGCCGCCTGGTAGGGCGTCTTGCCAAGGCGCAGGTGACGCATGATGTTCTCGATCTCGACGATGGCGTCGTCCACCAATATGCCGACCACCAGCGACATCGACAGCAGGGTCACGACATTGAGCGAGAAGCCCATCAGCCACATGGCGAAGAAGGTCGGGATCGCCGACAGCGGCAAGGCAGCCGCCGAGACGAAGGTCGCCCGGCCGTCGCGCAGGAACAGCCAGACCACCAGCACAGCGAGCACGGCGCCTTCGATCAGCAGCTTCATCGAACCTTCGTAATTCTCGACCACCGGATCGACGAAATTGAAGGCCTCGGTGATCTCGATGTCGGGATGCTCGACCTTCAGCTTGGCCAGCGCGACGAGCACGGCATCGCGCACCTCGATCTCGCCGGCGCCCTTGCTGCGCGTCACTTCGAAGCCGACCACCGGCTTGCCGTTGAGCAGCGCGGCAGTGCGCTGCTCGCCAACGGTATCGCTGATCTGCGCCACCTGGTCGAGACGGATGTGGCGGCCGTCGGACAGCACGATGTCCATGCCGCCCAGTTCATCGGCGCTCTGCACGGTGGCCAGCGTGCGCACCGACTGCTCGCTGCCGCCGATATCCGACTTGCCGCCGGAAGCCTCCTGCTGGATGCGCTTCAGTTGCCGTGAAATGTCCGCCGCCGTCGCATTCAGCGCCAGCATGCGGGCCGGATCGAGTTCGATACGCACTTCCCGCGTCACACCGCCGACCCGCGACACCGCGCCGACACCCCGCGCCGAGAGCAGTGCCTTGCTCACCGAGTTATCGACGAACCACGACAGCGCCTCGTCGTCCATGCGCTGCGAGGCCACCGTGTAGGTCAGGATCGGCGCGCCGGACAGGTTCATCTTGCTGACCACCGGGTCTTTCAGGTCGCCCGGCAAGTCGGCGCGGATGCGCGACACGGCGTCGCGCACGTCGTCGACCGCCTCCTGTGTCGGCTTCTCCAGGCGGAACTCGACGGTCACGATGGCCGTGCCGTCCTGCACCTTGGTATAGATGTGCTTGATCCCCTGCAGCGTCGCCACCGAATTCTCGATCTTGCGCGCCACCTCGGTTTCCATCTGCGCCGGCGCCGCGCCGGGCAGGCTGGCCGTCACCGTCACGGTCGGCAGGTCGATGTCCATGAACTGCTGGATCTTCATGCCCTTGAAACCGATCAGGCCTGCCAGGGTCAGCAGCAGGAAAAGCAGGATGGCCGGTGTCGGATTGCGGATCGACCAGGCGGAAACGTTCATTTTGCCCCGCCCGTCACAACCTTGACCACATCGCCGTCAGCCAGGAAGCCGGCACCGGACTCGACCACCTTCGCCCCAGCCGGCAGGCCGGACAACACTTCAACCCGGTCGCCGTTGCGGCGGCCGAGCGTGACCTTGCTCTGCACCACGCGATCCTCGCCCTCCAGGCGGAACAGGTAGGCAAAACCCTCGCGTGGCACGACGGCCGATTGCGGCACGGTGACGGCCGGGCTATGCGCCAGTTCGAATTCGCCTCGGGCAAACATGCCGGCCCGCACGGCAGGCGAGGCCGGCAGGTCGACATAGACCAGGCCGTTGCGCGTCTGCGGATCGACCGCCGGGGCCACCGCCCGCAGCTTGCCCTTGACCGCCGCGCCATCCGGCGCCGTCAGCGTCGCAACCATCCCCGGGCGCAAGCCGGCCAGATCGGCCGACGGCACCTCGGCCCGCCACTCCAGGCGGCCGCCGCGAATCAGCCGGAACAGTTCCTGCCCGGGCTGGGTCAGCGAACCGACCGTCGCGCTGCGCGCCGAAATCACGCCATCGTCCGGCGCCAGCACGCCGGTCTTGTCCATTTTCAGGCTGGCCGCCTGCAGCCGGGCCTGCCCGGCAGCCAGGCGAGCCTGCGCCGTATGCTGGGCGGTCTGGTACTGGGTATTGAGCTGGGCGCTGTAGAAGCCCTTTTCACGCAAATCCCTGGCCCGCTCGGCATTGGCTTTCGCTTCGGCGGCGCTGGCCTCCAGTTCGCTGACCGCCGCCCTGGCCTCGGCCAGTTCGCTGGCCACCGTGTCGCTGGCGATGCGCGCCAGAACCTGCCCCTTCTTCACCACATCGCCAACCTGCACGCGCACCTCGGTGATGCGGTAATTGGCGATTTCCGGGCCGATCACCGCTTCCTGCCAGGCCACCACGTTGCCGTTGGCCGGCAGAACCTGCGGCCAATCGAGGGTCTGCGGTGCGGTCAGGCGCACGCTCAAAGCCGGACGGACGGCGGCCTTCGGGGTTGCTGCCGGCGGCGGTGCGGCCGGGCGCGACAGGAGAAAAGCCGCCCCCGCTACCAGCAGGACAGCCAATGCCACCAGGCGGGCGTTGCGCCCGCCGAACCGAACCGACTTCTCGTTGCTCATGCCATGACCTGTATCGACTGCTCACCGGGAAAGCCCCGGCAGCGCGACGCCGCCCGTTCTCCGTCATTCCCGCGGAGGCGGGAATCCAGGAAGAGCGAGCGCTTACGGTTCATCTCTGGATTCCCGCCTACGCGGGAATGACGATCCAGGATCGCATCGCCCCGCGCGGAGACAAAACCTGGCAATGATACCGCGCCCGGCCCCTATGTCAGCGCCGTAATGACCCTTCGGTCATCACGGTTTAGCCAGCTGCGCCTTGGCCTCGGCTTCCGTCTCGCTGATTTTCGGGACGATCTGGCGCTTCTCCAGCGCCTCGCCCAGCTTCATGCGCAGGAAGGTGCTCGACGTATAGCGCGTCACGTCGTGGTAGTGGCGGTCGACCACGCCCTTGACCATCTCGATGTAGGCATCGACCAATTCAGGCAGGATGCTGAAGCGGTCGTAGTTCACAATGGCGTTGACCTTGTGGCCGATCGGGTCGAGCGCCGCATCGACCGCCGCCTCGATGCGCCGGATATCGTCGGTGCTGCGCACGTTCAGCCCGGAGAAATCGAGGAAGAACAGGTTTTGCGCCGCGTCGTAGGACAGGCGCTCGGGCAGCGGCACATCGAGCATTTCCGGGCGGATGCCCATCGGCCCGTCGCCGAAGATGCGCGCATCCATGATCGCCGGCTCGCCGTCGATAATCGGGCGGAAGGTCATCTTGTCGAGGATGTCCTTCTGCAGGTCGATGCCGGGCGCGATCTCGGTCAGTTGCAGGCCTTGCGCCGTCAGCCGGAAGACGCAGCGCTCGGTAACATAGATCACCTCCTTGCCGCGCCGCGCCGCTTCCGGGCCGCTGAAGGTACGGTGCTCGACCTCGTCGACGAACTTGACCGACTTGCCGTCCTCGACGATGTGCAGCTTGCCGGCTTCGATGGCGACTTCCAGGTTGCCGGCCGTGAAGGTGCCGACGAAGACGACCTTCTTGGCGTTCTGCGAAATGTCGATGAAACCGCCCGAGCCGGCCAGCCGCGGGCCGAATTTCGAGACGTTCAGGTTGCCCTGCTGGTCGGCCTGGGCCAGGCCGAGGAAGGCGATATCCAGCCCGCCGCCCTGGTAGAA
>CAZDRS010000057.1:0-12002 GCA_964507585.1 uncultured Dechloromonas sp. | reverse complement strand
ACTACGTCTTGATAGATCGCAATCCTTGAATTGCGCTATAGTTTGCCGGTTACGGAGGGGAGACACCAATGACTGAAGAAACAAGCCAGCCGCGCGGAACCAGTGCCCACATGCCCGACCTCAACTGGAGCCAGGTACGGGAAACGGTACTGATGCTCGAGTTGGCCGCGGTGCAGATCGAAGCGGCGATGAAGGACAGCAACGCCTCGGTCGAGGTGCTCACCGATTCCTTCACGACCATGGCCGGCTACATGCGGATGATCTCCGAAACCGTGCAAACCCTGCCCGACCAAGGCGAAGTGGGTGTCGCCAAGCAGAATCTGACCGGCGTTTCCGAACACGTCTCGGGCATGGTGCACCAGGCCATCATCGCCTTCCAGTTCTACGACAAGCTGGTGCAGCGCCTGGCCCACGTCGGCCTGAGTCTGGGCGACCTGAGCAACCTGGTCGCCGATCCGCGCCGCCTGTTCAACCCGGGCGAATGGGTCGGCCTGCAGGACAAGATCAAGGCCAAATATTCCACCCGCGAGGAAATCGCCATGTTCGACGCGGTGATGCAGGGGGTGCCGGTGCAGGAAGCCGTGGACAAGTTCATGGCCGAGATGAAGGAAAAGAGCGACGACATTGAGCTCTTCTGATTTACCCGCTTCCCGCTAGCCATGTCGCCTCCCGGACGCGTTCCCGCGGCAGCGCTTGAGGAGGCACTCGCCATTGCCGGCGTGGGCAGCTGGCTGTGGTACGGAAACACAGGACGGGCGGTAGTTTCGGGCAATTTTCACGACCTGCTCGGCTACCCGGCCGACGGCCTGCCGCAAACCCCGCAGGAATGGCTGGCCTTGGCCCATGCCGACAAGCGCGGGCAATTTGCCGAATTACTGGATTGCCTGGCCGAGGGCACGGCTTGCGGCTTTGCCCCCTTCACCCTGCGCCTGCGCCACGGCGGCGGCTTGTGGCACTGGTTCGAGGTACGCGTCGCCGACCACCCTTTCGCTGGCGACCCCAGTGCCACGGTAGTCACCTTCAACGACGTCACCCAGCAAAAGCAGACCGAGGCGGCACTGCGTGACAGCCAGTTGCGCTTCCGGGCGCTGTACAACACGGCGCCGCTCGCGTTCATCCTGTGGGATCGACAGGGCCACATCACCGAATGGAACCGCCGCGCCGAGCAGATGTTCGGCTGGGCCGCCACGGAAGTCATCGGCAAGCGCGTGCACCACCTGCTGCTGCCGCCCGAGCATCACCAGGCATTCACCGATTCCATCCGTGCCGTGATGCACCATGCCGGCGACGGCATCTTCCACGGCCCGGCCCTCGGCAAGAACGGCCTGCTGCTGGCCTGCAACTGGTACAACGTCGCCTTGCGCACGCCGCAGGGCAAGTTGATCGGCATCCTGTCGCTGCTTCTCGATGTCACCCAGGAGCGCCTTGCCCTGCAGCGCATCGAAAAAAGCGAAAAGATCTACCGCACCCTGGTCGAAACCTCGCCCGATGCCATTCTCCTGCTCGGCCTCGATGGCAGCGTGCAAATGACTAACCAGCAAGCCGCCCGGCTGTTCGGGCTGGACGAGCTGGCCGATCAGGGCCGCACCCGGATCGGGGCGCTGATTCCCGCCGACCAGGATGCCAGCTTCCTCGATAACCTCGACGATTGCAGCGGCTTCATCGCCACCCGGCAATTGGCCATGCAGTCGCTCGAAGGGCGGCGTTTCGATGCGACCATCGCCTACACCACGGTCATGGATTCCCGCGGCGAGGCAACGGGCATCGTGCTTTTCGTACGCGACGTGACCGGCAAACTGCAGGCCGAGCGCGAACTGGAAGCCCACCGCGAAGACCTGGAGCGCCTGGTGCAGGAACGCACCTTCGAGTTGGGCGAAGCGAAGGAAACCTTGTCCAAGATCATCGACGGCAGCCCGGTGCCCACTCTGGTACTCGATGCCGAGCATCGCATCACCCACTGGAATGCGGCATGCGAGCAGATCATCGGCGTGCCGGCCAGCGACATGGTCGGCACCCGCAACCAGTGGAAGGCCTTCTACCCCGTCCAGCGCCCGATCATGGCCGACTTGGTCATCACCGGCGAGATGAGCCACATCCAGGAGCTGTACTCCAGCAAATACCGGCGCTCGCGGCTGGTTCAGGGTGGCTACGAAGCCGAGGACTATTTCCCAACCTTCAACCGCTGGCTGTTCTTCACCGCGGCGCCGCTGCGCGACCAACAGGGGCGCATCGTCGGCGCCATCGAGACCTTGCAGGACATCACCGAGCGCAAGCAGGCCGAAATCGCCCTCACCGAAGCCAAGCAGGCAGCCGAGGCCGCCGCCGACACCAAGGCCTCCTTCCTGGCCAACATGAGCCACGAAATCCGCACGCCGATGAACGCCGTGATCGGCCTCGCCCACCTGCTGCTCAAAGGCGACCTGACCGGCAAGCAGCGCGACTACATCGCCCGCATCCACGGCGCCGCCAAGATGCTGCTCGGCCTGATCAACGACGTGCTCGACTTCTCCAAGATCGAAGCCGGCCAGATGCGGCTGGAAGAGACGGAATTCACGCTCGACGACGTGCTCGACAACGTCAGCAGCGTGCTGCTCCACCGCGCCCAGGAAAAGGGGCTGGAACTGCAATACGTCGTCGAACCGGGGGTGCCGGCCAGCCTGCGCGGCGACCCGCTGCGCCTGGCCCAGGTTCTCGTCAACCTGATCGGCAATGCAGTCAAATTCACGGCCAGCGGCGCGATCAGCGTCTTTGTCCGCCGCATGCCGACGGAAAGGCCGGGCGACGGGATCAGGCTGGAATTCGACGTCCAGGACAGCGGCATCGGCATGACCGCCGAGCAGCAGAAAAACCTCTTCCAGGCCTTCTGCCAGGCCGACACCTCGATCACCCGCAAATATGGCGGTACCGGCCTCGGGCTGGCCATCTGCAAGCGCCTGGTCGAACTGATGGACGGCGACATCTGGGCAACCAGCCAGGCCAGGGGCGGCAGTACCTTCACGTTTACCGCCCGCTTCGCGCCGGGCAGCCCGCAAGCCGAGCCGCTGCACAGCGCCATGCATCGCACCCTGGTCGTGGACGACAACCCACTCGCCCGTGCCGTACTCGTGCGCCTGTTCGAAAAGCACGGCTGCCCGGCCGTTGCCGCCGGATCGGGGCCGGAAGCCCTGGCCCTGCTGGCCGATGCGCGCAGCACGCCGTTCGAATTCGTCACCATCGACCTCAACATGCCCGGCATGGACGGTTTGGAACTGGCCGAGGCCATCGGCAACCAGATTTCACCGCCTCCCAAGCTGATCATGGTGACCGCCGCCGACACCGGCACACTGCAGCAGCAGGAGCGCCTGCGCTGCTTCGATGCGGTCATCAACAAACCGGTTACCGCCGCCCAGATCGGCAAGCTGCTGGCCGACAGCGCCCACAAGCCGGCGATGGCACCCGGCCAGCCGGCTCCCCTGGCCGGTCTGCGCATCCTGCTCGTCGACGACATGCCGACCAACCGCCTGATCGCTGGCGAAATCCTCGAATCCTTCGGCGTCACCGTCGATACCGCCGAAAACGGCGTACAGGCCGTAAACAAGCTGCTCAATGAAGGCCGAACCTACGACATCGTGCTGATGGACGTGCAAATGCCTGAAATGGATGGTCTGGAGGCAACCCGCCGGCTACGCGCCACGCTGCGCTGCGCCAAGCTGCCGATCATCGCAATGACGGCGCATGCCCTGGAAAACGAGCGCGAACGTTGCCTGGCGGCCGGCATGGACGATTTTATGAGCAAGCCGATCGAACCCGAACTATTGCAGGAAAAACTACTCCGTTGGCGCCCCGCCCCTGCCGGCGCCAAAGCTACGCAGGAGAAAGCGTTGATGACTCCCGAACACGAATTGCCCGAGCTGCCGGGCATCGACAAGGCAGAAGGCTTGCGGCGCATGATGAACAAGCCGCGGCTCTACGAAAAGGTCTTGCGCGACTTCCATGCGCGCTTCATTGACGAAGCGCAGACCATCCGCACCGCCATCGACAACGGCGACCTGGCCACCGCCGAACGCCGCGCCCACAGCACCAAGGGGCTGGCCGGCACGATCGGCGCTGCCGGCCTGCAAGACGCTTCCAAAGCACTGGAAACCGCCTTGCGCGAAGGCGACATGACGCTGGAGACCTTGTTTAGCGAATTCGAAAGCGAACTTCGCCTGGTCATCGACAGCATCGCCAGCGGCTTCGGGATCGACCAGGCCGGTTAAGGCAGTCGATCCGGCTATGGCCTGGTGCGCTTAAAAGTCGGCCGCCGCTTCCCAGATGATATTGGCCTTCGCGCCGCTGCGTGCCGTCCGTTCCAGCATGTCGATCAAGGGCCAGGCGCGCTGGCGCATGCCGACCACCACTTCCTTCTTCTTGCCCTCATCCTCGTCGTCCTGCTCGGCCGGCTGCTGCGCCTCCGAACGCTGAACCGCCTCGCGCAGGGCCTGCGCCGCCGGCAGCATCTGCTCCGGCATAAAGGCGCCGCGTGCCGTGGTTTCCTTACCCATGGCTTGCAGCAGCACCTTGGCCACGTCGGCATACATCAGCACCTCCCCGGTTTCACTGGAGACAAAGCGAACCAACATCGTTATTCCTCCCTTACCCTCGATTTTCCGTTGTCACCCCGGCCGGCCTTCATGCAAAATGAACTGCAGGGAGACACGACACATGACGACACATCTTACCGCCAATCCCCTGGATACCGGGGCCGACGAACTGGAGCGCTACGCACTGGAAGAATGCGTCAAGCGGCAGCGCATCGACCACCGGGTTTCCGTCCTTATCGTTTCCGACAAGCGCTGCGAGATGGCGCCCAAGTTCGCCCACCTCGGGGCCGACGTGGTAATTGCCGATTTTCCCGAGTACGCCCAGGAAATCAGCGGCCGCATCCTGGCTTCCGGCCTGCGCGAACAGATCGCCTACCTGCCGACCACGCTGAAAACCCTGCCCGAACAACTACCCGGCGAGCCCTTCGACATCATCGTCATCCGCCGTGGCGTGTGCGGCCTGACCTACCCGGAAGCCCGCGAGGTGCTGCACGGACTGAAACAGCGGCTGCGCATCGGCGGCAAGCTCTACGTTTCGGTACTCGGCCTGCATTCCGAACTCGGCCAAGACTACGCCGGCAATGCCCAGACCATCGACCAGCGCTTCGCCCTGCTGGCCCCGGCACTCAGCGACAAATACAGCATCCGCCAGCCGGTCTGCCTGTACACCGAACGCAACCTGTTCATGCTGCTGCTCGAAGCCGGCGCCAGCGTACTGCTTACCCTGACCACCACGTACGGCAACGTGAAGGGCATTGCGGTCAGGGTTTGATGCGGCTGGGAATCGACCTCGGCGGCACCAAGATCGAGATCATCGCCCTGGCCGATGACGGTCGGGTCTTGCTGCGGCGGCGCATTGCCACGCCACAAGGCGACTACATGGCGACCGTGATGGCTGTGGCCGGGCTGGTCGAGGCGACCGAGAACGAACTTGGGCAGCGCGGTAGCGTCGGGGTCGGCATACCGGGGGCCGAGTCCTTGCCCAGCGGCCGGATCAAGAATGCCAACTCGACCTGCCTGATCGGCCAGCCGCTCCGCCGGGATCTGCAAGCCGTGCTGCAGCGCGAGGTGCGCCTGGCCAACGACGCCAACTGCTTTGCGCTGTCGGAAGCCATTGACGGCGCCGGGTGCACGGCAGACTGCGTATTCGGCGTCATCCTCGGTACCGGGGTTGGCGGCGGCATTGTCATTCGGCGCCAGGTTCTGCTCGGCGCCAATGCGATTGCCGGTGAATGGGGCCACAATCCCTTGCCGGCCATGCGCCCGGACGATCTGCCCGCACCCGCTTGCTACTGCGGCCGCTCGGGCTGCATCGAGGCCTACCTGAGCGGCCCCGGGCTGGCGGCTGATCATGCCCGCCACACCGGGCAAACGCTCACGGCCGAAGCCATCGCCCAGCACGCCGAGCAAGGCGACAGCGCCTGCGAAGCCGCACTGCGCCGCTACGAGGATCGCCTCGGGCGCGCCCTGGCCGGAGTCATCAACATCCTCGACCCGCAGGTCATCGTGCTCGGCGGCGGCCTGTCCAACCTGCAGCGGCTCTACCGCAACCTGCCGGAACGCTGCGCCCCCCATGTTTTTTCCGATTCGCTGGCAACCCGTTTCCTGCCGCCGCAGCATGGCGATTCATCCGGCGTGCGCGGCGCGGCCTGGCTTTGGGATTGACCCCCGGTTTTTCCTGCGCTCACATCGCACGCTCCCTTGATGGCACAATCGGCCAACCATGGCTAACGTATCCCTTTTCATCGGCGGCATCCGGCCGCTCCCCGCATCCGGCCGCCCCACCGGCATCTACAAGCAACCAGCCAGCGGCCCGCTCGAACTCGGCCCGGAGGGCTTCGTCGGCGACCAGCAAGCCGACCGCCGGGTGCATGGCGGCCCGGACAAGGCTGTCCACCTCTACCCGGCCCGCCACTACGTCCGGCTCGCCGAGCGCTTTCCCGAAGCCGCCGCTTTGCTGGTCGCCGGCAGCAATGGCGAAAACATCTCGACATCCGATCTCGACGAAAACGATGTCTGCCTTGGCGACATCTGGCGCCTGGGCAGCGCCCGCCTGCAGCTTTGCCAACCGCGCAACCCGTGCTGGAAAATCGACGAACGCTATGGCTGCGATGGCATGGCCCAGTTCATCGCCGAGCACCGCCTGACCGGCTGGTATTGGCGCGTCGTCACGCCGGGCGTGGTCAATCCCGGCGACACGCTCAGCCTGGAGCTGCGCGATCCTTCGGCCTACACGCTGGCCGAAGCCATGTTGCTCTGGCAGAGCCATCGACCACCGATGGCCGACCTCGAAAAACTGGCCGCCTCGCCCGGCATGGCCGAGAACTGGAAGCAAAAAATCCTGAACCGCATCGACTGGCTACGCAAGAACACCGACCAGGCACCACCTCCGGTCGTCGCGTTTCACGTGAAACCAGAGAATCCGTGAGCCACACCCCGGCCCGGTCAAACTGGCTCAAGCTGTTCCTGCCGTTTGCTGCCGGCTATTTCCTGTCCTACCTGTTTCGCACGGTCAATGCCGTCATCGGGCCGGTGCTCGCCCGTGAACTCGGCCTGGCCGACAACGCCCTCGGCCTGCTGACCAGCACCTACTTCCTGGCCTTTGGCGCCGCCCAGTTGCCGCTCGGCATGCTGCTCGACCGCTACGGGCCACGCCGGGTCGAATCCGGGCTCTTGCTGCTGGCCGGGGCCGGCGTCGCCATCTTCGCCATGTCCGACACGCTGGGCGGCCTGGCCATCGGCCGCGCCCTGATCGGCCTCGGCGTCTCGGCCTGCCTGATGGCTTCGTTCAAGGCGTTCGCGCTGTGGTTTCCACCCGAACGCCAGGCCTCGCTGACCGGCTGGGTCATGGCCTCGGGCGGCCTCGGCGCACTGGCCGCCTCCAAGCCGCTGGAAATCGCCATGGATTTCACCAGTTGGCGGGTCATTGCCCTCGGCCTGGCCGTTGCCACCGTGCTGGTCGCTGTCCTGATCTGGCTGCGCGTGCCGGATGCCCACGGCGATGGCAAAGGAGCCGGCTTCAAGGAACAACTGGCCGGCGTGCGCGAGGTTTTCGCCAGCCGCCATTTCTGGCGTTACGCGCCGATGGGTTTCTGGATGACCGGCGGCTTCATGGCCGTGCAGGGCCTGTGGGCCTCGCGCTGGATGAACGTGCTGGAGGGCATGGATCGCGCCGCCATCGCCAGCCGCCTGACCTGGATCAGCGGCACCATGCTGGCCGGCTTCCTGTTCATGGGCTTCTTCGCCACCCGCCTCGTCCATCATGGCATCAAGCTGGAAAAGGTCTATCTCGGCGCAATGATCGTCGCGCTGGGCAGCTTCGGGCTGATCTGCCTCGCCCCCGGTCTGGCTGGCAAGCTGCTGTGGCCGGTGCTCGGCATCTGCTTCTCGCTGTCCAACATCTCGTATTCGCTGGTCGCCCGGGCTTTTCCGGCCGCGCTCTCAGGGCGGGCCAACACGGCGCTGAACCTGCTCGTCTTTGCCGGTGCCTTCGGCCTGCAATGGGTCATCGGCGGCTTTGTCGATGCCCTGCAGGCCGCTGGCTGGGCGACAGAAGCCGCCTACCGCACCGCCTTCGTGGCGCTGCTAGGCGGCCAGTCGCTGGCCCTTGCCTGGCTCCTGCTGCCCAGCCGCCGGGTCTGATACGGCGAGGTCGACCTGCTGCAAATGGCCGACCTCGCCACTTTCGCTCAGGTATAGCCCGGCGGCGCGAATCTGGCCGAGCAAGGCGTTATCGCCGGTTTTCAACGTAAAGGGCGCATCGACGGCACCCGTGTAGAGGGCACCGACCTGCCGCTCGGCCAGCGATGCAAAGCTGTCGCCCGACCACACGGCCAACTGGCGCCAGGCAGCGTCGTTCTCGTCGATCCAGCCATTGTGATCATCGTCGAGCTTGGCCAGATCGGAAAAACCGTTGCCGCTGGCGACGCCGAACAACTCGCTGCCATCGTCGGCCTTGCCATTGCCGTTGCGGTCAAAAACCAGGATGCCGGTTGCCGCCCCGCAGCGGGGAATTTCCTCGGCCTTGCCGTCGGCATCGAGATCAAAGGCCACCCGCTCGGCACTCAGTTCGCAGGCCTTGCCATCGAAATTCAGCATCAGCGGGTCGCGCAGCGCGATCGTGCCGCTGTCGTCGAAAGTAGCCGTGCGGCTGTAGTCACGCGCCAGATTCAGCGAAAAATCGAAATCGATCTGCCGCCCGTCGGCCGTCCGCACGCAGCCCTTACCGCATACATCGGTGCGTTCGCTCTCGCTCACCGTCTCGACAACATGGTGACTCCAGCTCATTTCGCGACCACTCGCCCGGGGCGTCGCACCCTCCTCCGGCAAGGTATCGGCAGCGGCAAAGTTTTCCTCGCACTTCTTGCCGTCAAGGGCCGCCAGAATGGCCTCGACCAGCGACTGCAACAGCCGCTGCACCCGCTTGCGTGCCTCGGCCGCATTGTCTTCAGCCGGCTGGGCCAGACTACTGAAAACCTGCCGAAAGCTTTGCGTGCTGCTGATTTCCGTACTGCGGCCATAACGCTCGTCATGGCTGGCCGCCAGTTGAACGCTCGAATCCTGGATTTTCATGGTGCGCTCCTCGCAGTGATTGGGTAAGCCACACTGCAAGGGGCGTGCCGATCAGGAGAGAGAACGCGTATGGTCAACGGCTTGGGGCGTTTGGAAAGACAGAAATCAACCCAGTACAGCCCTTCGCCCTATTGGCCTTGAGTGACGGCAAATTGATTGCTCAGCGCCCCTTCAGCCAGCCGAGCAACTCCTCCCGGCTCGGCATCCGCCCGGAAACCATGACCTGTTCGTCGATCACCAGGGCCGGTGTCGTCACGATCGGATAGGCCATGATCTGATCCATGTCCTTCACATGCTCGAAGCTGGCTTCCAGCCCGAGTTCAGCCACGGCTTCGCGGGTCAGCTGTTCCAGGCGATTGCACTTGGCGCAGCCACTACCGAGTATCTTGATCCGCATGATGTTCTCCCTGCTCATGCCTTGCGGCGGGTTTCAATCCAATGCAGCGTGCCGATGATCAGGGCAACGAAGCAGCCAATGACGCCGGCCAGCATCCACAGCGGCATGCCATTGACCCAGGCGCCGTAGCTCAAGCCGGACACGGTCGAGAACAGGGCGACCAGCCCGACGTAAGTCCAGGCGCGCAGTTTGCCGATGATGGCGGCCGTGATCAGGATGCTTTGCAGCGACAACTCGGGGTCGGCCATCAGGTAGGCGATCAGCGGCCCCGGATGCATGCCGAGCGACAGGAACATCCTGGCGACGGGAACTTCGACCAGGGTCGGGAAATACATGAAGACCCCGAACACGACACCGGCCAGGTTGGCCAGCACGCTGTTCTCGCCGGCCACCGTGCGAATCCACTCCGGCTGGATGAAGACCCGGATGACGCCGACCAGGAAGACGCCGACGACCAGCAGCGGGAAGATCTGCTTCACGAAGCGCCAGGTTTCCCACAGCCATTGCTGCACATCCCAGTCATCGAAGCGCCGGGCGAGCGGCACCAGTGCCAGGCAGAACAACGTCACCGCCAGGCTGCGCCCGGTCACCGTCAGCACGATGCCGGCATCGCTCACCTTGATGCCCAGCGCGGCAAAAACGAGGGTCAGCATGGTCAGGCCAAGCGCCACAGGCGTGAAGCGGTTGAAGCCCGCATCGACCTGGCCCAGCCCTCGCCAGGCGAAGGCGCCGATACCGGCCAGCAAGGCGATCAACACGGCACCCTGCAAGCTCAAGCCTTCGGCGCCGATCGCCTCGTTGACCGGCACCCACTGGTCGAGGGCGTGTTGAATGGCCGAGGCCCCATGCCAGGGAAGCTCGGCGCGGAACAGCGCCGCCTTGAGGAAATCCAGCTTCAACGTGCCGGCAATCAACAAGGCAAGCAACGCCCCGACAAAGAGCAGCGTCTTCCCCGGAATGCCGCCACCTTCGGCAAAAGTCCGGGCGTCGGCGACACGGGCGACATCGGTGTCGCGGAAGACGATGGCCATGATCATCCCGATGCCGATACCGAACGACAGCGCCAGCAGGATGCGGGCGATGGCGAACTCGGCACCCAGCGCGACACCGGTATAGGCCAGGGCGAGAATGTTAGCCGCCGGCGCGAAGAACAGGAAGGTGACGGCCGGGCCGAGACCGGCCCCTTTCTTGTAGATGCCGGCGAACAGCGGCTGGATGGTGCAGGAACAGACGGCCAGCAAGCTGCCGGCCCCGGCGGCGGCGGAATAGGACTTCCACTTCGGCGCCTCCGGCCCCAGGAAGCGGATGATCGACTGCTGCGGCACCAGGGCCGACAAGGCTCCGGCGATGAAGAAAGCAGGCACCAGGCAGAGCAGCACGTGGGCGGCCAGATAGGAGGCCAGGCTATCGAGGCCCCCTTGCAACGCGGTCATCATCCAGTTCATGTTTGACCCCCTGTTCAGGCTGGCGTCCCGCTTCCCTACACGCCCAACGCTTCACGCACCGCCGGCACCAGGCGCGCGCGGATGTCGTCACGAACCGCGATGAAGCTGGCCAGCGACTCGCCATGCGGATCGTGAAAACCGACGTGGATACGCTTCACCGGGCACGGGAAGAGCGGGCAGCTTTCCCTGGCGTTGTCGCAAACGCTGACCACCAAGTCGATCTCGTCATCCAGCACGGCGTCGATGTGCTTGGGCACCAGGCCCTCGGTCGGCAGGCCGGCCAGCTTGAGCGCCTCGATGGCGCCGTCGGCCACCTTGGGCTGCGGGCTGGTGCCGGCCGAGACAGCGTGCAGCAAGCCGGCGAGCTCATGGTTGAGGATGGCTTCGCCCATCTGGGAGCGGCAGGAGTTACCGGTGCACAACACCAGCACGGTCTTCGGTTTCGTCATCAGGATTGCTTTCCGGCCGTGGCGCGGCGCTTCTCGGTGGTGTCGCAGCAGGCGCTCTTGGGCAGGCAGGTGCTTCCCTGGCAGCAGTTGCGGGTCAGGAAGGCGATCAGCTCATCCATCGTGCCGTAGCTGGCGGAATAATGGATGAAACGGCTGGCGCGCTCCCCGGCAATCAAACCGACCCGGCTGAGATGCGCCAGGTGGAAGGACAGCGTGGCGGGCGCCATGCCCAGTTGCTCGCCAATCGCGCTGGCATTGATGCCTTCCGGGCCGGCCTCGACGAGCAGGCGGAAGATGGCCAATCGGGATTCATGGCCCAGCGCGGCGAGAAGTTCAGCAGCATTCAAGGTTTCCATGATTCGAGTATTGTCGAATCATCAAGTAAAGTCCAGTGACTCGTTTCTTGCGCATCGCGGACACGAAATGTGTATGCGGGCGATTTCCGCTTGTGGCCGATAACCCCTCTTACCGCTTTACTGCCCCCAACGGGTTGAATCAAGCTCTGCGCTCAAAACTCCAGCGGATCGACCTCGATGTGCCAACGCAATTTGGACGGTGCCTTGAGGCCCGCGATGGC
>CAZDRS010000056.1:0-12053 GCA_964507585.1 uncultured Dechloromonas sp. | reverse complement strand
TAAATTACCCCCGGACTCTAAAGCCCTCTGCTACTGAAAACGGGGGGACGTCGCACGAACTGAAGCTGATCGTCGACCTGATGTACGAAGGCGGCATCGCCAACATGAACTACTCGATCTCGAACAACGCCGAATACGGCGAGTACGTGACCGGTCCGGAAGTCATCAACGCCGAATCCCGCGAAGCCATGCGCAACGCCCTGAAGCGTATCCAGAACGGTGACTACGCCAAGATGTTCATCCTTGAAGGCCGCACCAACTATCCGTCCATGACGGCCCGTCGTCGTCTGAACGCTGTGCATCCGATCGAAGTGGTCGGTGGCAAGCTGCGTGACATGATGCCTTGGCTTACCCAACAGCGTCTTGTTGACCAAGCAAAAAACTAATCGGTGAGTAACGAAAATCTCGCAGCTATGCGCCTTTCGATCACTGTTCGCTGTAACTATTGCATGGTGGAGTAGATGATATTTCTACCTCGCCATGAAGTGCTGGCCGTGGCGAATGATTTATGGAAATGAATTTTACTGGTTGGGTGGTTACGGCTATAGCGATCCTGATAACAGGGATTTCAAAGTCGGGTCTTGGGGGCGCGTTGGGTGGTTTGGCGGTTCCATTTCTGTCCATCTGGATATCTCCTAGAGATGCAGCAGCAGTTATGCTGCCCATACTTATTGCCATGGACATGGTTGGCATTCGAGCGTGGCGAGGTAAAGCTGATGGGCGTGATTTGAAGATAATGATTCCAGGTGCTTTGATTGGCATAGTGATAGGTTCGCTATCGTTCGGCGTGATGCCTGATCATTTGGTTAAGAGCTTAGTTGGGTTGATTGCTGTATGTTTTTCGTTTGATCGCTTGCTAAGAAAAGCAGGTAAGGTGGCTATTGATCAGCGCCCATCGAAATATTTCGGATGCTTGTGCGGAGTTGGATCTGGTTTCACCAGCACGCTCGCCCATGCTGGTGGCCCACCGGTGATGATCTATCTGCTCTCATGGAGCCAACCTCGAGAAACATTTGTTGCAACAACAGTATTCTTTTTTGCCTTTATTAACTTGGCTAAGCTGCCCTTTTACTTTGAATTAGGTCTGTTTAGTCGGGAAACGCTGATGATGTCCTTGGTATTGCTTCCCTTCGTGCCAATTGGCGTGTGGGCAGGGGTGCGATTAGTCAAGCATATTCCCGAGAGGCCGTTTTATCTGATTGCAACTTATGCCCTGGGACTATCGGGTCTCAAATTACTTTGGGATGGTGTGATGGCTTAATTTTCACTACGCATCAGCTCCTAGGTGGGCGCCGATGATTCTTAGAGGACGTTGAAAGTAACAGCCGAGGCGAGAAGACAATAACTGGCAGGTCGGCTATCCTCCGCGGTTGCTCATGCTGCAATTCTCGAATCACTGTTCAGGCTGAAAGAAGCTCTCAGTGCTCGAAAGTTACTCACGATAAGTAGCGTTATCGGTAATAAATTGGAACGCTACTACCGGAAGTCGGCCAAAACTGCCGTTGCTCTACCCAATCAAAATGGCCTGTCTGGAATCAGGACCAGCCATTTGTATTAAACAACGGACTTTACTAGTTTGCTTCTGGCAATGCCCTAGGGTTCTCTTTAAGTTCGGCGAACTTAGCGGCCATGGTCGGATTACCACGAGTAAGCCGCTTTACTGTCAGGTCTTCGGCCTTGTCATTAGCAAGACGTAGATTATTGGCAGATTTGTGCAGCGCTTCTTTTGTTTTTTCCAAGTCTTTAATAGCCTCATCAATTCGCTTGACTGCCTCCTCGAATCCATCCGACGCCAAACGCCAGTTTCTTCCGAATGCGGTTTTGAAGTCATCAAGTTGAGCTTCAAAGTTGGTGATGTCAATGTTCTGCGCCTTCACAAGTGCTAGCTCTGACTTGTACTTGAGCGAATTCATCGCTGCATTGCGCAACAACGTGATGATCGGGATAAAGAACTGAGGTCGGACAACATACATCTTCGGATAGCGGTGAAACACGTCGACGATCCCGCTGTTGTAAAGCTCGCTCTCGGGCTCAAGCAGTGATACGAGAACTGCGTATTCGCAGCCTTTTTCGGTCCGATCCTTGTCGAGTTCCCTGAAGAAATCTTCATTTTTCTTTTTGCTGGCCGTTTCGTCACCCTCGTTCTTCATCTCAAACATGATCGAGACAATTTCGGTGCCTGATTCATCCGAGTCGCGGAAGATATAGTCGCCTTTGCTCCCAGTCCGAGCGTCGTTGTCCTTCTCGAAATAGGCCTTCGGAAAAGCGGTAGCCCGGAGGCGGTTGAACTCGATTTCACAATGCTGCTCTAGGGTCTCCCCAATCATCTTGGTCGATAGCTTTGCCTTCATGTCCCGTAGGCGCTCGATTGCTTCGTCGCGATCCTTGAGCTGCGTTTCGTACTTATCCTTGAGCGCCGTCTCGGCAAGCTGCTTTTCGAGTGCAGCTCGATCCAGTCCGTTCTTCAGTTCGTCGCGCTCCTTCTCGATTACGCCAATTGCTTCAGTGATGGCGAGCTTTTTGGCAAATTCACCCGCATCAATTCTGGCCTTCAGTTCCTGAATCTCGGCATCCTTGGCAGCGGCAATCTTCTGCAACTCGTTCAGAAGCTTGGCCTCTGCCAGCTGGGATGCCGCCTCCTTCTCTTGCTGTAGCTTCTCCAGAGCCCCCGCCAGTGCTGCACGGTCCTTTTCTACGCTGCTCAGAGCTTCGCTGACCGCCAGTTTCCGTTCCACTTCACCGGCTTCGAGTTTGGCCTTCAGTTCCTGGATCTGGGCATCCTTAGCAGAAGCAGCCGTTTGCAACTCGCTGGCAGCCTTGGCTTGGGCAAGCTCGACGGCAATTCGCTTATCCTGTTCGGCTAGTTCAAGACGTTCGTGCAACTGATTTTCGAAGTCACTATCGCGAACCTGCTTCAGAATATCCGCATACCCTGCATCGTCGATCTTGAAGGCCTTGCCGCAGTGTGGGCAGATGATTTCATGCATTTCTATTTTCCTTCTGCCTTGGTCAGGTTATTTTGGAGCATTTCCGGAACTATCCCATCGGAATTGAGTGTTACCTTCGACGATTCCTGCCTTCCAATTGGCGAATGGCCGACGCAATTCGCTTGCAAACCTTCGTCATCAAGAGGCGACATTAAGCACCGCCTCCAACTTTCCTCGACTTGCTGCCCGTAACTTCATCAATCCAATCTCCCGCGCCATCGCAATCAGCGCTTCTTCACCAGATTTACCTGAGTTGATTACCGTGCGTGCGAGAGACAACAGCTCCTGCTCGCATATTTCCTCGACGCCGCGTGTGCTGTCTTCATCGGTAGGCCATCTAAAGGTGACTTCAGTGCCGGGGGGCACGCCGTCGGGCCAGTAGAAGCTTCCTGCAGCTTCTTCGGTGCTACCGAAGCGTTGGCGGGCGAGGTGTTCGATACGTTCCTGGATGCGGGCGCCGGTGCGCTGGAAGCCATGGGCGCGAGCGATGCGACGGGCGAGTACGGCGTCGAGTACCGGACCTTCGTGTTGCACGACCCATTCGACCATCGGGTTTAACACTTCGTCATACGCATTTTCGTAGAATCGCTCAGCCGAGACTGCTCCTGCCGCAACGGCGTGTTCCGGTTGCGAGGGGCGGAACTGGCGATCGGTGCTGATCCCGCTTGATTCTGCTGCGGCTCGTGCGTAGAAAGGCTCGGGCACTTCGTTCGCTACCTCTTGTGACGACACTGGTGTTTTTTCAGCTGCACGGGCGATGGCCAGCGTTGCCTCAAGTGCCGCAGCCGTGTCCGGTGCAGATTCATCCACCGTTTGAGCTGCCTCGCTTGCTGCTTTCTGCGCGCTGGCTTCGAATGTCCTGCGCTCGCGGTCCTGCGCCAGCAATTCAGTTAAGCGCGCATGCACGCGCTCCAGCGTGCCGCCCGGATCGACCCACCAATCGGTCGACCAGATGCGTTGGATCTCCCAGCCCAGGCCGCGCAGTACCTGTTCGCGCAGCTTGTCGCGATCGCGCGCCGTGGCGGAGCGGTGATAGGTGGCGCCGTCGCACTCGACGCCCGCAAGGTAGCGCCCAGGGAGGTCGGGGTGCACCACGCCCAAGTCGATTCGGAACGACGATGCCCCGATCTGCGTATGCACCTGCCAGCCTTTGCGCCCCAGTGCAGCGGCGACCGCCGCTTCGAATGGGCTATCGAAATCTCCCTTACTGCCGTGGTGTGCTTCGGCCAGCGCCCGGGCACCGCGTTCGGCGAATTCGAGAAAATGCTTGAGGTCGCGCACACCAATTGCTTTGGTGCGGGAGAGGTCCATCTGCTCCCCGCGCAGGCTGGAGAACACGCGCAGTTCATGACGGGCGCGGGTCACCGCGACGTTGAGCCGGCGTTCGCCACCATCGCGGTTGAGTGGGCCGAAGTTCATCGACATCGCACCGCTCATGTCCGGTCCGTAGGTGATGGAGAAGTACATGATGTCGCGTTCGTCGCCCTGCACGCTTTCCAGGTTCTTGACAAACACGGGTTCGAGCTCGACCTCGGAGAAGAACGATTCCAGGCTCGGATCGTTGCGGCGCTCCGCATCAAGTAGGTCTTCGATCAGACCTTGTTGTTCGGAGTTGAAGGTGACCACGCCGATGGTAAGGCCCGACTGCCTGAAGCTCGGCGACTTGAGCCGTGCCACAAGATCGGCAACCAAGGCGCGCGCTTCGGGTTGGTTGATACGGGCTCCACCTTTTTCGTACTGTCCTCCCACAAAGTGGAAACTCACCGCGCTGTCTTCTGTTACCGGCGACGGGAAAGTGACCAGCCCCCCGCCGTAATAGCGATGGTTACTGAAGGCGATCAGGCTTTCGTGACGGGAGCGGTAGTGCCAGGAGAGATTGCGGGTCGGCAGGCTCGCACCCAGACACTCGTCCAGGATGCTTTCGAGGTCGCCCTCAACATCCTCCGAGTCGCCGTCGGAAGCCTCGGCGCGGTCAAAGAAATTCGTAGGTGGCAATTGCTTGGGGTCACCGACCATCACCACTTGCTTGCCGCGAGCCATGGCCCCGACGGCGTCCCATACCGGAATTTGCGAGGCCTCGTCGAAGATGACGATATCGAAGCTGCTGGCATCCGCCGAAAGGTATTGCGCGATGGAAAGCGGACTCATCAGAAGGCAGGGCGTAAGCCGCAATACCGCAGAAGGAATCTCTGCGAGCAATTGGCGCAGCGGCAGGTGCATACGCTTCTTGGTGATCTCGCGGCGTAGCACCCCCCATTCACTATTGCGTTGCAGATTTTCCACTGACGGCAGATCGGCGCAGAGCTTGGCGCGGATCCATTGGCGAGTGACCTTCGTGAATTCCTCATCCAGCGCGCGGAACTCGCTGATACGGCGTTCGTGCTCGGCCGAGACAAAGCGCTTGAGCACTTCATCCTCATCCACGGCCTCTGCCAGCCACCAGCGCGCGTAGTTCACCTCGAACGCTGAGGGTGCGTGGGCGGGTTCAATATTGCCTTGCTCTATGGCGTCGACCAGTGCGGTCAGTCCGGCATCGCGAGCTGCCGCTTGTGCATTGCGCCAGGCGCACCATGCATGCAAACCAGCGTGCGCGCTGTCCAGTTGGCGGGCAATATCGGCCATCTTCTCAGGCGAAAGGTCTGCGAATGCGTGCTTTACCTCCTCGGGCTGGCCTGCGCTGTTGCTGAAGGCGGTGAGGGCTGTGTTTAGCTCAGTAAGGCACGCCAGCATCTGTTGGCAGGCATTGCTGATAATGGCCCCGTCGTTCAGCTCATGTACACGTTCCTCCAGTATGCGGTACAGAGCCTGACGCATGGTATCGGTTACCGTTGCGGGCAGGCCCAACCCAGAGAGCCCTGCATGCAGCAGCGAATGGAAGCGTAGCGATTGGGCGATGGTGTCGGTATTGGTGTCGAGACCTGCCCATACGCCAGCACAGTGGGAGACCAGGGAGTCCAAACCCGCAAGCTGGCTTTCCAGCCCGGCACGCTCTTGCAACCTGGTGTGCTCCTGCTGCAGCCGGGAGCCGCAGCGTCCGTCGGCGATGGCAGGATACTCAGTTTGGAGGGCTCCGCGATCCTTGAGGTGCAAGCGTTCTTGCTCAAAGGCAAGTGCCGCACGGAGCAGTTCGACATCAGTTTCATGGCCACGCCAGAGCCCATCGCTGGCTTCCGCCAAGGGGGCGCAATTGGTAATGCGCCGGTCCAGATCCTGCAAGGCTACCAGACGCTTTACCTCTGCCACCCAGCGCTCGCCACAGTAACCATCGGCCGCCAAGCTCAGTCCTTCCAGCGAGAACGTGTGTTGCGCGCGCGCCGCCACCAAGGCGGCGTTGGCCTTCAGGGCGCTTTGAGCATGGTCGGTGCGGGTCTTTTCTCCGGCCCAGAGTCCCTCGACCGTCGCGCTAAGGTTCAACTCGCCCAGTTCGTCGCGCAGGCTTTTGATCTTTACCAATGCGGCCAGATCCTCCCCGACGCGAGGCTCGTCGGTGCCTTCGATCACAGATTCCAGTGTGCGGCGCACCTTGCGTTTCTCCAGCCACGACATAGGCCAGAAGGCTTTTTCTGCCTTGGCCCAGTCGCGTTGCAGCAGCGTGACATTGAGTTGTGCGACGCCCAAGCCATACTTTACGGATAGACCTTCGCGCAATTGCGCGATCTCCTTGATCAGCTGTATTCCGCGCTGCAACTCGTCGCTCACGGGAGTGGGCCATGCCACACCAAGCTCCGCATGGACGTGGCGATACTGACCCAGCAGATCCAGCGCCTGATGCAGTTGCGTCAGCAGTTCGGGAGCCCAGGGCGCGCTCATCTGGGCCGAACGCTCACGATGTTGTGAAAGCAACTCACCGCCCACCTTCAATTCGGCGCAGAGTTTGGCACTCTGTGGCAAAGCACAGAAACTCCAGGCTTTGCCCGCAGCTTGGAGCAGAGCCTTGGCGATGACACCCAGCGATGACCGGACATTGCGGTGCAGGACAGGAACGTCAAATCCCAGTTGCTCGCACAACTCATGAGATGCAGCAATGAGGCGGTCGCAGCATTCGCCCAAGGTCTGTGCGGCGCGAACCATTTCCTGCTGCCAGCGTGCGGACCAATCGCTTAGGTGTACCGGCGTCAGAGGCCCTGCCGAGAGGTTGTGCGATCCGACAGCTATAGCATTGGCCTGCAATCGGCCCGCTATCTCACGCAGCGCTGCCAACGCGGCTTCGTCATGCTCTCGTTGCGAAGACCATGAGAAGCAAAGGTCCGGAATATTTTCGCCACCCACAATACTGCCAATGGCTCTGTACACCGTCAGGCCGTTGCGGTGCCTATGGTGCAGGCGTTCGACATAGGTCGACAGCTGTTCACGAATTCGACCGAGTTGCTGGGCCTTCGCCGCCCAGTCGGCAGCTTCCTCGCCACGGGATTCCCAGGATTTTTGCAGCTGAGCCAGCACATCAAGCTTCCGGGTCTTGTTGGAGTGCAGTTCGAGGCAGAACTCACCCAGGCCGACTTCGCGAAGGCGGCGGTAAACCACATCCAGTGCGGCGATTTTTTCGGCCACAAAAAGCACGCGCTTGTCTTCGGCCAAGCATTGGGCGATGAGATTGGCGATGGTCTGGCTCTTGCCGGTTCCCGGCGGGCCGATGAGTACGAAGTCCTTGCCTTTGGCTGCGGCCATCACGGCCGAAAGTTGAGAAGAATCAGCTGGCAGGGGGGTGAAGACCTGCTGGGGCGTGTAGTCGGCATCAAGTCGCCTTGCCTCCGGAAAGGGCACGGTCGATTGGTAGGGCTCGCGGGGCGTATCGATCAGGTGGGCTACTACGGGTGACTTGCGCAGGTCTTCGGTACGCTCCGCCAGATCCTTCCACATCAGGTATTTGGCGAAGGAGAACATCGACAGCACGACATCTTCACTGACTTCCCAACCCCGGATGTCCTTGATAGCAGCACGTACGCGCTTCCAGATACCGGCGATATCCAGCCCGGAATCATCGCGCGGCAGATCGCCCTGCGGCACGCCGAGTTCAAGCTGAAAGTCCTGGCGCAGCATTTCGACGAGGGTAGGGTTGAAGCGAGGTTCGTCGTCATGCGCACGAATCGAAAAGCCAGATCGGGCGCTCTTGCGATCCAGCGTCACCGGCAGCAGGATCAATGGTGCCTTGACGCGGTGATCTGGCTTGTCAGGCCGCGTCCAGACCAGAAAGCCGAGCGCGAGGAAGAGCGTGTTGGCTCCGCCTTCCTGCAAGGCATTGCGGGCACCGCGATAGAGATCGACAAGGCGGCCATCGAGCTCCTGTTCTTCGAGACGAATGAAAACTTCCCGGCGCTTCAAGGCGTCAGCGGCGTGAGCCTTGCGCAAGTCTTCTAGGCTGCGGGCTTCGTGCAGTTGCTGACTGCGTGGGTCACGCCCTTGCATCAGATCGGGACTGGGCAGCAGCTTGAACGCCTGGCCCTCGGCCAGCGCGTCCTCCAGGGCCGGGGCGGCAACATCAAGCTGCAACGCCTTTTTGCCCTGCTTGAAATTGAGCAAGGCATTGCGCAGCGACAGGTCAAGTAATTTGCGCTGCCAACGTGCTAGCCGGTCTTTCGGGTCGAGTTCGGCTGTCGGGACTTCCTGCTGCACCTCATCGGGTAGGTCGGGAGCATCTTCAAGTGCGATTGCGGCCTCGGGCGCGTTGTTTATAGGGAGCGCTTGGTCGGCCACTGCATGGGCCAAGGCTAGCGGCTTAATGCGAGACATGCGTGCTCGCTTCACGTCCACCACCAACTCGAACTTGTCATCCTCATCTTCGGATAGCTGGCGGTTACCTTGGGTGATGGCCTGACTGAAGCTCACGGCGTGGCCTTGAGCCGCCAAGGTCGTCTCGAAAACCAGCATCTCCTGGAGCTGGAGGCGTTTTCGTACAGCCGTGATGTCGTCTACGACAGCGCTAGAGAACTCTTCATCGCGCAACCAGAGCCCGACAAAGGCATGGCCGTGCGTGAAAATCAGTAGTGGGTTGAGGTTCGCCTGTTCCAAACAGGACGCAAATAGCAGCGTGAGGTCCAGGCAAGTAGCCAAGCCAGCATCGAGAATTTGTCCTGGACTTCGTACCTTTTGGCCTCTGTGCTCAAAGCTGGCTGGCGGCAGGGCGTAGTGGAGTTTGCGTTGCAGAACGGCAGTCCAGATGCCGGAGGCCAATTCCCAGGCACGTTTAGCACCATGGGTATAGCCATCGATGGAGCCTGACTTGCCGCTTGCCTGCAAAGCTTGGGCCGCACCCTTGAGTACGTGGTCGACCGCTGGATCATTGGGCTGCACGAAAGCCGCTACCATTTCAGGAGCATAGCCAATGCCGCCCCATTGATTGCGGGCCAGCAGTTCGACCACACGTTCGTGCTGGGCAATGACTGTCTCGGATTCGTTGCGACTTCTAAGCTCGAAGTGAAGTGTTGCTGGCTCGGCCTCAGTAAGGCGAGACAATAGGGAGCCATCCAGCTGGACGTCCAAGTCTGCGATGTGAAAGGTTTCGCCCGCATCGACCGTATCCATACTCCAAGTCCGGGGCTTCAAGAACGCGGGTTCGGAGGTGATGGTGATTGTCAATTCGCTGATAGGAGTCAGCGTTTCATTGACAATTGCCAGTTCGTGCAGCGCGGGGACAGCATTTTGGAAGTCGGCGAGATTTAACTTCTCAACAACGGCAACCTTTAGGCGAATTTCTGGCGCCGGCGAGACTGGTGTTGAGGACACTTCGTTGGCCAGAGTTACACCTTGCACTTGTCCCATATCTTCATTCATACGCGGTTCCCCCTAGATCGTGTCCCTCGCCGTGGCGAAGGAGGCAATCAGGAAGTCATAAACACTGGCATGACCGGATTACCTATCAACTGTCACGACAAACAGAATGATGTTGGGATTGTCGCCCACCTCGGCCAAGGTTTCCAGTGCAGTCCTGATTTATCCTAGGGTGCATATCGGTCGTTCGAGTTGACCTCAGAGCCTACGGCTGTTGACCTCCCTATTGCCGCCATTGGTGGCAGAGCACCCAATGGCTGATTTGGCCGAGAAGCACGAATTGCCTATCAAGCAGGTTTCGGAGTTGAGCAGCTTTTCCGGCGACAGCTATCCGCGGATGCTTTTGACGTCGTGGATCGTACTGAAATCGGAAGCCGGTCAAATCCAATCCTGATAACGCCAGCAGACTCTCGACCAACCCCATGCTCTGGCGAAAGGGGAGTCCAAACAAACATTTCAACGAAAGGCAGAACTGGATGGCCGCATCGCTGTGGGTGGCCGACCGGCCACGTTTGCCGGTACTGCCAGCAAATCAGGTCATCCCTTTGTCCAATCAGATACTCAGCGAACCTCAGGATTTCAGTTCCGCGTTGTACGCCTTCCTATTTTTCCTACCTTACCAGCTTCGCTGGCGTCTTTGGCATCTTCATGTTTGTTTGATCACAAACCTAGCACCAAGCAACCTGTATTCCCGGTTTGTGCAAAGCCGTTGCACGAATATCTGGCGGGCTTTTATAGCCAGAAAAAGGGGGGACTTTGATCGACTGGAACTGAAGATCCGCTTGCTGATCGTCGGTTACTGCTACGGTATTCGTTCAGAACGGCGACTCTGTGAGAACGTCTATTTCAATCCAGCCTACCGCTGGTTCTGCCGACTGGGGCTGGAAGACGCGAGCCAGCTTTTTATCTTGAAATAAGGCTCGCAGCTTCAAGATGAAATTTAATGTCTACAAAACTCTGGGGGCGCTAGCCCCCAGAGTTTTTCGGAACTTTATTAATTTAGCCGTGAGTGTGTTTTCAGGACTTTATTAATTTTTTCGGAACTTTATTTTAACTTCACATTTGAGGGCGATCAGGCGAAGTTGGCTTCGACGAACGACCAGTTCACCAGGTTGTTCAGGAAGGTTTCGACGAACTTCGGACGCAGGTTGCGGTAGTCGATGTAGTAGGCGTGTTCCCAGACGTCGACGCAGAGCAGGGCCTTGTCGCCGGTGGTCAGCGGGGTGCCGGCGGCGCCCATGTTGACGATGTCGACCGAACCGTCGGCCTTCTTGACCAGCCAAGTCCAGCCGGAACCGAAGTTGCCGACGGCGGAAGCCTGGAAGGCGGCCTTGAAGGCGTCGAAGGAACCCCACTTGGCGTCGATGGCGGCAGCCAGCGCGCCGCTCGGGGCGCCGCCGCCGTTCGGCTTCATGCAGTTCCAGAAGAAGGTGTGGTTCCACACCTGGGCGGCGTTGTTGTAGATGCCGCCGGCCGGGGCCTTCTTGACGATGGCTTCGAGGTCGAGGTTCTCGTACTCGGTGCCCTTGATCAGGTTGTTCAGGTTAACCACGTAGGCGTTGTGGTGCTTGCTGTAGTGGTAGTCGAAAGTCTCGGCCGACATGTGCGGGGCCAGGGCGTCCTTGGCGTACGGCAGCTGGGGCAGTTGATGTTCCATTGTTTTCTCCGTTGTATTTGATGGGTGAAACGAAAATTCTAGTCAGCTTCGGGTGCGACGACAACCTGACCGACGGTCGCTGTGGCCGAACCGCGGGCAAAGCTGATAGCCAGGGCGTCGCCAGGGGTGAGCGCACCAGCATCGCGGACGGCGCTGCCATTCGGGGCGATGACCAGCGCGTAGCCCCGTTGCAGCACCGCATGCGGATCGAGTTGCTTGAGACCGCTGGCCAGCGAATTTAGTTTCCCGGTGCATGCAGAAATTTGTCCGGCCATCTCCTTGTCCAGCCGATAGCGGATGTGCGCGAGTCGGTTTTCCAACTGGTCGAAGCGAGGCCGGGCGGCAGTTTGCCGCTGTTCGAGCGCCTTGGCGAGCAAGCGCGAGCGGTCGAGCCGTCCTTGCATGGCGCGCTGCAGTTGCTGGCCGAGGGCAGCAACTTCCTGCTGGCGCTGGCGTAGGCGTTCGGTCGGATGGATCAGGCGAGCGCCCAGCCAATCAAGGCGTTGCTGCTGATCGCCCAGGGTGCGATCGACGCGCCGCTGCAGTTGAGCGTACAGGCGCTCCAGGTGGGCAAGCAGGCTGTTGCGGTCGGGGCTGACCAGTTCGGCGGCCGCCGTTGGCGTCGGGGCGCGCAGGTCGGCGGC
>CAZDRS010000055.1:0-12239 GCA_964507585.1 uncultured Dechloromonas sp. | reverse complement strand
GAGCGCAACCTTGCCAAGGTTGAGGTCGCGAGTTCGAGACTCGTCTCCCGCTCCAAGTAAATTGGAGCTACGCCGAAACAGCGCAGGATTAATAGCCGGGGCGCGGTAGCAAAGCGGTTATGCACCGGATTGCAAATCCGTGTAGGTCGGTTCGACTCCGGCCCGCGCCTCCAAAAACTCTGCGGGAGTAGCTCAGTTGGTAGAGCGCAACCTTGCCAAGGTTGAGGTCGCGAGTTCGAGACTCGTCTCCCGCTCCAAATTCAAAGGGAAAGCGCTGGTCGCTTTCCCTTTTTCACATCAGTGCGCTAATTTGTTACTCGGCGGACTGCCCGGATGATGAAATTGGTAGACATACCGGACTTAAAATCCGGAGCCGAAAGGCGTGCGGGTTCGATTCCCGCTCCGGGCACCAGCGGCGCGTTCCCTCTCAACAGCAGCCGTCTTCGCATTGGGCGCAATCCGAAGACCGACAAAAGGGTCGATGTGCCTGGAAAGTATTCACCGCTCTTCAAGGCAAGGAAAGAAATGCGCGAGCGGGTTACCGGGGCTGACAAATGATTCGCCTTTTGCCTCTTTGTGTTGCCGTACTGGTGTCGGCTTGTTCGATTCTTTCGCCGAAGTGGCACTGGGAAAAGCCCGGTGGCGACTACGATCAGGATGAACGCTTCTGTAAAACACAGACTTACAGCGGCACCGATGGAATGGTGACGAATGCCAGTGTGCGAAGGATGCACGGTTGCATGGAATCCAAGGGGTGGCGGAAGGTGGAGAACTGAAGAATCTGGCACGTCTCCTGCTGGGCAATACAACCTAACCAGCAAGGGGTTCCCATGTCGATCAGTTCCATCCTTTCCACAGGAATGCAAAACCTGCAGGCCAGTACCAATCGGACAGCCATTGCAGGCTCTGGCCTGAATGTGGAAAACACAGACTTCACCAGCAAAATGGTCGCCATGCGCCAAGGCGAGATCGAGGCTAAGGCGGCAGCCAACGTGATCAAGACTGGTGATCAGATTCTTGGCACGATCATTGACATCCGGGGGTAAGGCGGCAATCGTTGCCTGCAGCCAGGCAAATTTGGCCGATGCGCTGTCACCAACTCGCCTGGACGGATTTGCGATCCGGTCTAAAACTGCACCACACGGTCATTCTTGAAGAATTTCTGTGCTGGTCGAATAGTTCCATGAATTCTGTGGAACATATTTTGCTGCCACCACAGTCTGATGCGCGATTTTGCGAAAAAGGCGGCAAAAAATGTGGGATACCGGCAAAGCATTCCAGGCATTCTTGAATTCTTGTCGGGCTGACCTCCGGCGAATAGCTGGGCACAGCCGTGGTGAATATTCGGTCGATGATTTGAGCGGCGAGGCTTGGCTTATTGCAGAGGAAGTGGGGCGCAAGCGTGGATTCGCTGTCGACTTGTCAAATTCCGATGACCAGCAATTCATTCTTGCGCGGCTCTATAACAAGCTGATTCGCTTTACAGAAAAGAATCTTCGGTTTGCTGTCAGACTCGACAGGAACTGGGATTCCGATGATTCGGAATATGCCGTCAATCGCTTGGCGAGGTTGCTGTCTGCACCTGAGGAGTTTGATCCGTTGGTGCGGATGCAGGCTGAAGAAGATCAATCTGGCGCGTGGAAGCTAGTCGAGCACAGCTATTCGCAAGCATCAGCCTATGTGATTCTGCTGGATCGGTTCAATTGGGAATTGGATATGCTGGCCAGAAGCCTGAATCTTGTTACTGCTGTTTTGCGGCGGCGCATGCTGAAGAGCGGCATGCACATGAAATATCAGCCTTCTCTATTCGACAGAATCCAGAGTGTTGAACGTGATTTTGTTCCGATGGCGGCGCGTTGCGGTATTCGTGCCAGCTATCCTGTCTCGGATGTTCGGCAGCTTGAGTGGGGGTTTCGGTAGAGGATTCGAACTCAGAGCCCTCTGCTCCCAAAGCAGATGCGCTGATGAACTGGATTTATCAACCCCTTAGGCAAACAGGTGTTAGCGCCTGGCGGGTTTTAGTGTAATCATTTTCAGATCAGTTGCCGCGCCTCAAAAAGGTTGCGGCGCGCACCGAAATTATTGCTTCTTCTGGTTATCTGCAATCAGGTTTGCCAGCGTAGCGACGGAACGCAGGTGTTGGCGGGATGCTTCGTCGTTGGCCTCGATTACGATCCCGTATTTCTTCTTCAGGCCGAGTGCCAGCTCCAGCGCGTCGATCGAGTCGAGGCCCAGTCCATCTTCGGCAAAGAGCGGCATGTCGTCTCCGATGTTAGCCGGGGTGATGTCCTCGAGATTCATGGTCTCGATAATGAAGGCTTTTAATTCCTGGTGTAGTTCGCTCATGGCTGGTTTTCTTTGAAGGGAGGTTTCCCGGTGGCGGCTGTCGCGAGGCGGGTGATGTGGATGGGATTATATGCGGATCGAGCTCGGGATTTGGGCAAATAGCTGACAAATTCACTCGAGTATTTTAGAATTATCCCTCTTTGAAATGGGGAGATCGGGTTTCATGTTCCGGGAGCTGCGTGAGGACATTCGTTCTGTATTCGACCGCGATCCTGCGGCGCGCTCTTTCTGGGAGGTGCTGACTTGTTACCCGGGTATTCATGCGCTGATCATGCACCGCCTGGCGCACTGGTTATGGAGCCATCGCCTACGCTGGATGGGGCGTTTTACTGCGCATCTGTCGCGTGTTTTGACCGGCATCGAAATTCACCCTGGAGCTACTATTGGTCGGCGCTTTTTCATCGATCACGGCATGGGCGTTGTCATCGGTGAAACAGCTGTAATTGGCGACGATGTGACGCTGTATCACGGCGTTACGCTGGGAGGTACCTCCTGGAACAAGGGCAAGCGCCATCCGACGCTGGAGAATGGGGTGGTCATCGGTGCTGGTGCAAAGGTCTTGGGGCCCATTACCATCGCTGCCGGTGCCAAGGTGGGATCCAATGCGGTTGTGACCAAGGCGGTTCCGGTCGGGGCGACCGCAGTCGGTAATCCGGCGCGCATCATCGACAATACTGAGCAGGGGCGGCAGCGCCAGGCACAGGCAGAGAAGATGGGCTTCTCTGCCTATGCCGTTGGGCGTGATCAGGATGACCCGCTGGTCAAGGCCATTCATGGGCTGCTCGATCACGCTGCCGAAACTGACCGCCGCCTGGCCTCCCTGTTGCGGGAACTGGATGCGCAGGGTGTCAAGTGCGACAACGAAGTGCAGGCGGCTGATTCCTTTGATCCGCAATACCTGAGCAAAATAGTTGACTAATTTTGTCTGGCTTGTTTATAGTTGACTCAAATACTAGGTTATTTCAGGAGTTCGAAATATGCGTTTGACGACCAAAGGGCGTTTTGCCGTAACGGCCATGATGGATCTGGCCTTGCGTGGCGAAGATGGGCCGGTGGCTCTGGCCAGCATTAGCGAACGCCAGAAGATTTCCCTGTCTTATCTTGAGCAGTTGTTCGGCAAGCTGCGCCGCCACAAACTGGTCGATAGCGTGCGCGGCCCGGGTGGCGGATATTGCATTGCCCGTCCGTTGGATGATGTGCGTGTCGCCGATATCATCCGTGCGGTTGATGAGCAACTCGATGCTACTCAGTGTGGCGGACGCGAGAACTGCCATGACGAACATCGTTGCATGACGCACGATTTGTGGACGACGCTGAACATCAAGATGTTCGAGTACCTGTCGTCCATCACGCTGGCTGAATTGGTGCGGCGGGAAAAGCAGAAGCACGACGGCATGGCCGTAATTGAGGATCAGCGTCGCCTCGGCCCGCAGCCGCGTGTGCGTAGTTTGCGCGATAAGGTGCCGGCTGCCTACTGAGCATTTTCCATGTTCCGCCCCGTTTACCTCGACCATAACGCCACGACGCCGCTCGACCCTGCGGTGCTTGCGGCCATGCTGCCCTGGCTCGAAAGCCAGTTCGGCAACGCGTCGAGCCGTCACGAGTACGGCCGGCAGGCTCGCCAGGCAATCGATGAGGCGAGGCAGCGGGTTGCTGCATCCGTCAATGCACATCCGACCGAGATTGTTTTTACCAGCGGCGGAAGCGAAGCCAACAACCTGTTTATGAAGGGCGCCGGTGCCTGCCTGAAACCCGGTGTAATCGGTGTTGGCGCCAGCGAGCATCCTTGCGTCCTCAAGCCGGCCATGCAATTGCAAAAGCAAGGCTGGCAACTGCATCAACTGGCTGTCGATGGTAACGGCCGGATCGATGCGCCGGGGTTTGCCGAAGTTTTGCGCCTCAAGCCGAACATTTTGTCGGTAATGCTGGCCAATAACGAAACCGGTGTCCTGCAGGACGTTGGTGCGCTGGCCACTGCAGCCAGGGGCAATGGAGGCTGGTTCCATAGCGATGCTGTCCAGGCGCTCGGCAAGCTGGCTATCGATTTTCGTGCCCTCAATGCGGCGGGCGTGCATGCCATGACCTTGTCGGCACATAAGGCCTATGGCCCCAAGGGCGCAGCGGCGCTGGTGGTAGACAAGCGGGTGGAGATCGAGCCACAGATTGCGGGTGGTGGGCACGAGCGTGGCCTGCGCTCGGGAACGGAAAACGTGGCTGCCATCGTTGGTTTTGGTGTGGCAGCGGAACTTGCGGCGCGGCGCGTTGCCGAAGTGCCGGATCGTTTGCGAGCGTTGCGTGAAAAGCTGGAGGCCGGCCTGCTTGCTCTCGGGGCGCGGGTTTTTGCCCGAGAAGAAAAGCGCCTGCCGAATACCAGTTACTTTGCCTTTGCCGGCATTGATGGCGAGACCTTGGTGGGCAAGCTGGATCGCGAGGGGTTTGCGGTGGCTAGTGGTGCAGCATGCTCCAGTGCCAACCCGGAGCCATCGCACGTGTTGCGGGCAATGGGTGTGGTGCCGGAAGTCGCCCGGGGCGCCGTGCGGGTCAGCCTGGGGGCTGGCAACAACGAAAGCGATATTGAACAATTCATCAACGCCTTGCGGGCTACAGTCGGACGCCTGCAGGGACTGACGGCGATGGCTGTCTGAACAACCCGACTTAGCGAGAATGACGATGAAACTCCCCATCTATCTGGATTACTCGGCAACCACCCCGGTCGACCCGCGCGTGGCGGAAAAAATGATTCCCTACCTGGTTGAGAAGTTTGGCAACCCGGCTTCGCGTTCGCACAGTTTTGGCTGGGAAGCCGATGCGGCCGTCGAGGAGGCACGCGCTCAGGTTGCCGCCCTGGTCAATGCCGACCCCAAGGAGATCGTCTGGACTTCGGGGGCGACCGAGTCGAATAATCTGGCCATCAAGGGCGCAGCAAACTTCTACGCTGGCACCAAGGGAAAGCACATCATTACGGTGAAGACCGAGCACAAGGCCGTACTCGACACTGTGCGTGAAATGGAGCGCCAGGGCTTCGAGGCGACTTATCTCGATGTTCAGGAAAACGGCCTGCTCGACCTGGAGGTTTTCAAGGCGGCCATTCGCCCGGATACCGTGCTGGCTTCGATCATGTTCGTGAATAATGAAGTTGGCGTCGTCCAGCCGATCGCCGAACTGGGCGAAATCTGTCGTGACAAGGGGGTGATCTTCCATGTCGACGCAGCCCAGGCGACTGGCAAGGTAGATATTGACCTGCAGAAGCTGAAGGTCGATCTGATGAGCTTTTCGGCACACAAAACCTACGGCCCGAAGGGTATCGGTGCCCTGTACGTGCGCCGCAAGCCGCGCATTCGCCTAGAGGCCCAGATGCATGGCGGTGGCCATGAGCGCGGTTTCCGCTCGGGCACCTTGCCGACGCATCAAATCGTCGGCATGGGCGAGGCTTTCCGTTTGGCCAAGGAAGAAATGGTCGAGGAAAACAAGCGTATCGGTGCGCTGCGTGACAAATTGCTCAATGGCCTGAGGGATATCGAAGCGACTTACGTCAACGGCGATCTTGAGCATCGCGTACCGCACAATCTGAACATGAGCTTTGCTTATGTCGAAGGCGAGTCGATGATCATGGCGATCAAGGATCTGGCGGTTTCCTCCGGTTCGGCCTGCACCTCGGCCAGCCTGGAGCCGTCCTATGTGCTGCGTGCCTTGGGGCGCGACGACGAACTGGCACATAGTTCGATTCGCTTCAGCATCGGTCGTTTTACAACGGAAGAAGAAGTTGACTATGCAATCAAGCTGTTGCACGCGAAAGTTGGCAAATTACGTGAACTTTCGCCGCTGTGGGAAATGGTGCAGGAAGGTGTCGATCTGAGCACCGTTCAATGGGCTGCCCACTAATCGGAATTAAGGAGAAATAACATGAGCTATAGCGTTAAAGTCATTGATCATTATGAGAATCCGCGCAACGTTGGTTCCTTTGGCAAGGAAGATGATGGCGTCGGTACCGGTATGGTTGGCGCGCCGGCTTGCGGTGATGTGATGAAGCTGCAGATCAAGGTGAACAAATCCGGCGTGATCGAGGATGCCAAGTTCAAGACCTACGGCTGTGGTTCGGCTATCGCGTCGTCTTCGCTGGTGACCGAGTGGGTCAAGGGCAAGACAGTTGATCAGGCATTGGCTATCAAAAATACGGAAATTGCCGAAGAGCTGGCCTTGCCGCCAGTTAAAATCCACTGTTCGATTCTGGCCGAGGATGCCATCAAGGCAGCCGTGGCGGATTACAAGAAAAAGCACGGAGAATAAGCATGGCAGTCACCTTGACCGACAAGGCGGCGAAACACGTCGCCAATTTCCTGACCAAGCGGGGCAAGGGCGTTGGCCTGCGTCTCGGTGTGCGCACCAGCGGCTGTTCCGGCATGGCGTACAAGCTGGAATTTGTCGATGAGGTGAATCCAGACGATCAGGTTTTCGAGAGCAATGGCGTCAAGGTATTCATTGACGCCAAGAGCTTGCCTTACCTGGACGGTATGGAGCTGGACTATGCGCGTGAGGGTTTGAACGAGGGTTTCAAGTTCAACAACCCGAACGTCAAGGATCAGTGCGGCTGCGGCGAATCGTTCAACGTCTGATGGATTTCAAGGCTGATCACTTCGCGCTGTTCGGCATCAAGGCTGCCTTTGGGCTGGACTTGTCGGATCTCGATTCGCGTTATCGCGATATCCAGGCGCAGGTTCACCCCGACCGTTTTGCGCATGCCGGTGAAGCGGAGCGTCGCCTGTCCATGCAGTGGGCCACGCACGCCAACGAGGCGTATCAAACCCTGAAAAAGCCGCTGGAGCGGGCCAAGTACCTGCTTCATCTGGCCGGCCATGACATCCAGGCCGAGAGCAATACCGCCATGCCGGCTGATTTCCTGATGGAACAGATGGAATGGCGTGAGGCCGTCATGGAGGCGCGCGATGGTGGCGACCACCATGAACTGGAGCGTTTGCACAACCGCCTGCGTAGCGATATCAAATCGCGTTACGAAGAGCTTGAGCAACTACTCGACGGGTCGGCCGATTTTGTCCTGGCGACGGATCGCGTTCGCCGCCTGATGTTCCTGGAAAAACTTTTGCACGAAATCGACGACGCGCTGGCGTCGCTGGAAGAATAAAAATGGCATTGTTTCAAATCGCCGAGCCGGGCGAGTCGGCGGCCCCGCACGAGCACAAGCTCGCCATAGGTATCGATCTCGGTACGACCAACTCGCTGGTTGCCACGGTGCGCAGTGGCCTTGCCGTCTGCCTGAACGACGAGCAGGGCCGCCCGCTGCTGCCTTCCGTGGTGCGCTACCACGCCGACGGCAGTACCGAGGTAGGTTACGACGCGCAGAAGAACCAGGCGGTCGATCCCAAGAACACCATCGTTTCCGTCAAGCGCTTCATGGGGCGCGGCACCAAGGACATCGCGCATATCGAATCGATGCCCTACGATTTTGTCGAAGCGACCGGCATGGTCAAGCTGAAGACACATGCTGGCATCAAGAGCCCGGTCGAAACCTCGGCGGAAATTCTGAAAACCTTGAAAGCACGTGCCGAGGCGGCGCTAGGTGGTGATCTCGTCGGTGCTGTCATCACGGTGCCCGCCTATTTCGACGACGCGCAACGTCAGGCCACAAAGGATGCTGCCCGCCTGGCTGGGCTGAATGTGTTGCGCCTGCTCAACGAGCCGACTGCTGCGGCCATTGCCTACGGGCTGGATAACGCTGCCGAAGGCGTTTATGCGGTGTATGACTTGGGCGGTGGCACCTTCGATATTTCCATCCTGAAGCTGACCAAGGGGGTCTTCGAGGTTTTGGCCACCGGTGGTGATTCGGCCCTCGGTGGCGATGATTTCGACCATCGTATCTACTGCTGGGTGATCGAGCAGGCCAAGCCGCAACCCTTGTCCCCCGAGGATTCGCGACGCCTGATGATGCGTTGTCGAGAGGCCAAGGAGTTTCTGACCAATAATCCGGAGGCGCCGATTTCCGTGCGTTTGTCGAATGGCGACATGATCGACGTCAAGCTCGATGTAGCCACCTTCGCCAGCATTACGCAGACGCTGATTTCCAAGACCTTGCAGCCGGTCAAAAAGGCTTTGCGCGATGCGGGCTTGCACGCCGACGAAATCAAGGGCGTGGTGATGGTTGGCGGTGCAACACGCATGCCGCAAATTCAGAAAGCAGTTGGCGATTTCTTCCGCCAAGAGCCGCTGACCAACCTCGATCCAGATAAGGTCGTCGCCTTGGGCGCTGCGACCCAGGCCAATCTGCTGGCTGGCAACAAAACCGGCAAGGACGACTGGCTGTTGCTCGACGTCATCCCGCTGTCGCTTGGCCTGGAGACCATGGGCGGCCTGACCGAGAAGGTCATCCCGCGCAATTCGACCATCCCGACGGCGCGTGCCCAGGAATTCACCACCTTCAAGGATGGTCAGACGGCGATGGCTATCCACGTGGTGCAAGGCGAGCGCGAAATGGTTGCCGACTGCCGTTCGCTGGCCCGTTTTGAATTGCGCGGTATTCCGCCGATGGTGGCCGGTGCTGCGCGTATCCGGGTGACCTTCCAGGTCGACGCCGATGGTCTCTTGTCGGTCACTGCCCGCGAGCAGACGACGGGCATCGAATCGAGCATTACGGTCAAGCCATCGTATGGTTTGTCCGACGACGAGATCGCCGGCATGCTTAAGGATTCGATGGATCACGCCAAGGACGATGCCATGGCGCGCGCCCTCAAGGAAGCGCAAGTCGAGGCGCAGCGCATGGTCGAGGCCACCGAGGCAGCACTGGCCGAAGACTCGCATCTGCTGAACGAGGCTGAAATTGCCAAGATCAAGGCGACCATTGCCAAACTGCAGGAAACCACTGCAGGTGGCAATCGCCGCCTGATCAACATCGCCATGGACGACCTCGGCTACGAGACCCAGGCTTTTGCCCATCGCCGCATGGATCAGAGCATCAAAAAAGTGCTGTCCGGCCGTAAGGTGGACGACATCAAGGTTGGAGAGGAAGGGGAACAGGCATGACGCAAATCATCGTGCTGCCGCATGTCGAACTATGCCCGGAAGGGGCGGTGATCGAGGCTGAAGCAGGTAAATCCATCTGTGAAAACCTGCTGGCCAACGATATCGAACTCGATCACGCCTGCGAGATGTCCTGCGCTTGCACCACTTGTCACGTGGTCGTTCGCGAAGGCTTCAACTCGCTCGAAGCTGCCGAAGATGCCGAAGAGGATCTGCTTGACAAGGCCTGGGGCTTGGAGCCGAACTCCAGGCTGGGATGCCAGGCCATCGTCGGCAATACCCCGCTGACTGTCGAAATTCCGAAATACAGCATCAACATGGCTAAGGAAGGGCATCGCAAATGAAATGGACTGATATCAACGACATCGCCATTGAACTGTCCGAGGTGCACTCCGACAAGGATCCACTCAAGGTCAATTTTGTCGACCTGCGCGACTGGGTCATGGCGCTTCCCGGCTTTAACGATGACCCGAAGCATTGTGGCGAAAAAATCCTGGAAGCCATCCAGCAGGCGTGGATTGATGAAATGTCTTGAGGTCGCTTGCATGAGAGTTCCGTGAACTCATCATGCAAATAAAAATTCCCTGATTAAAAATCGGGGCATTTTTATTTGTAGAGTTTGATTTCTTATAGCAATGCTGCCAGTTGCCTCTATTTTTTTCGAATCGGCTGGGTCTCGGTGATATCGCTCCATTGAGCCTCGCCATGGTCGACGGTTTTGTCCGCTTTATTGCAGGCGCTGAGAGCTTTCCGAGCTGCGGCGATGCTGCTCAGCATGTTGGGATTTCCAAGGCAGCTATCCTCTTGAATAACCTCTAATTTTCCTTGGTTTTTCCGTAGTAAAACGAGAATGGTCGTTGTGAATTCCGGCGGATCGTACCGTGCCTCACGTGGTGCAGCGCTGTCGGAATAACCGAGTGTAAACAGAAGCGCATCCGATATCACCTTGGCCGGTGCAACCGCCCGCAGGTTATCACAGCGCGGCCAGCCTTCAATCTGCCGCGGGTCGCCCGCGTGTTTTGCGTCGTAATGCCAGAAGCTGCGTATCTTCTGGCTTGGTAACGGACGCGGGTCGCGGGTGATGCTGAGCGGCGTCACGCTTTCAAGCTTTCGGCTCTGCGAGTCAAACAGGAACAGGTGGCAGGTTAGTGCCCACTGCGCAACCCAGTCGCAGTGTCCTGTCGGATTTGCTGAATCATCGGGTTTGCAATGTGACTCGGCCTTTAGTAATGGGTTGTAGGCGACGATGGCGGCAAGATATTCGTGGCCGTTAGTTCTCAGGGTGTAGAGAGTGGTCGCGTCCCTGTATTTGGCATAGTCTGGCCTGAAGTCGTAATACAGCCGAATAAGAGATTTCTGACTCGTTGCTGGCTGGTATGGATAGTCTTTATCCACCAGCGAATGTTTATCGGTGTAGTCAAGTGAAAATGCATCCAGCCAGACTTTCAGTTCCTTCGACTGCCCTCCGGTATAAGGCAGTACTTGCAGATCGATCTCGGCCTGGGTAGTCACAGGGGTAATCAAAAAGAAGAACACAATTGCTAGGCAATGGTTTAGCGATGGTAAAGTCATGGCGATATTTCAGCTTAATGTGTTCCGTATAACATCACCATGTGTATGCTGCCTTTATTTTTGGAAGCATCTATTGATTTAGATACTCAAGCAGTTGCGTGAGGAACCTGTTTTCTTCCTGTTTTTTATTGTAGATACACTCAAAGTAAACGACGTCATAGTCGTAATATCGCGGGCCTTTAATCTGTTTTTCTATCTGCCATTTTGCATATGCATGTTTTTGAAGACGGCAGAATAATTCGCTTTGTCGCGCGGCCTTTATGTAATTCTTAAATATAACTATGTCGTCTTTTTCCTTAGGGATTTTTGATAGAACCTGTTTTTCAATGGCCTTGTTTTTTGATTCCATATCAATGGAAAGGCTGTTATAGCATTCAACACCTGCAAATGCGCTACCCAAATGATTTATGCAGTCCGGGTCTATTTGCTGATTCGCCTGTACATATACGGGAAAAAGAAAAACAATTAGCGACTTAGTGAGTTGCATCATAATTTCTACTTTCAAAAAGACTGGCTTCTGACGCACGACGCCCCTTGTTTCCGCCATCTGTCCGATATTTTTCGATTTCTTTTGGAATCGACTTGTAGTTGCCTTCGTTAACCTTGTCGATTAGCTTCAAGGCACCTGATCTACCTGTATTGAACGTTATAGAAACTAATGCGTCGTATTCGTTCTGATAGAGCGGAACCTTAACTTTTTCATTGACCGCTTTTTCAGCTATTTTGAGGTCGCTTTTCAATAGTTCTTTAGCTTTCTCTATCGTTATGGTGTCGCCGAGCTTCAGTTTATCGGCAGCGGTCACTAAGTGGCCACAGCCAACAGTGGGCAGTTTTTGACTATCATTATAGACGATAAGGATGAAGCCGTTTGTTACCGTTTGTTTTGCGAAGTTTTTCCCATTTTCGACGCCATTCTCCCAGACGCCTATAAAACGTAGTAGCTTTTCACTAACTTTCCAAGGCTTGGCAAGTCGATCTGTGGAACCAGATGATAGGGAACCAGCTATTGTGTTTGTAGGCCCAGCAACTACTGGTGTAACCGTGGCATTTTCGTTATTTGATACAGATTGGTTTTCAATTGGAATGTCCGAAATTTGAATCGATTAAATGGATTTTAAGTGACCGAGATAAATCTCTATCTGAGAAATACCAACAGTATGGAAGCGTTTCGTGCCCCCATTCGAATCCGTTTCCCCATGAAACAATTTGCCATTTGGAAATTTGGCCGTGTAGTACGTCTCACGCAAAGGCTCTCCGGTGCTGTCTTTCAGCACAAACTGCTCGTCGTATTT
>CAZDRS010000054.1:5796-12447 GCA_964507585.1 uncultured Dechloromonas sp. | reverse complement strand
TCGAGACCTATGCGGTGACCGTCGTCGCTACCATGGTGCTGGCGGCACTGACCATCAAGCAGTTTGCCGGCCTGGGCGAAAACCTGGTGCTCTACCCGTTGGCCTTGGGCGGCGTGTCGATCATCGCGTCGATTGTCGGCTGCATGTTCGTCAAGGCAACCGAAGGCGGCAAGATCATGGCTGCCCTCTACCGCGGCCTGATCGTGGCCGGCGTGCTGGCGCTGGTGGCTTACTATCCGATCACTTCCTGGCTGATCGGTGCCGGCGACCCGGCGGCCAAGATCACCACGGCCTCGATGTTCGGTTGCTCGGTCGTCGGCCTGGTGCTGACCGCCGCGCTGGTCTGGATTACCGAGTACTACACCGGCACCGACTATGCGCCGGTCAAGCATGTTGCATCGTCCTGCCAGACCGGCCATGCGACCAACATCATCGCCGGTATCGGCGTGTCGATGAAGGCCTGCGCCTTGCCCGTGCTGTCCGTCTGTGTCGCCATCTATGCCGCCTACGCCATGGGGAATCTGTTCGGCATCGCCATTGCGGCGACCTCCATGCTGTCGATGGCCGGTATCGTCGTCGCGCTCGACGCCTACGGCCCGATCACCGACAACGCAGGCGGTATCGCCGAAATGTCGGAACTGCCGAAGGAAGTGCGCAATGTGACCGATCCGCTCGATGCCGTCGGCAACACGACCAAGGCCGTGACCAAGGGCTACGCCATCGGTTCCGCCGGCCTGGCTGCGCTGGTCCTTTTCGCCGACTACACGCATGGTCTGGAAGCGGCCGGCTTGAAGGGCATTACCTTCGACCTGTCGAACCACATGGTCATCATCGGCCTGTTCATCGGCGGCCTGATTCCCTACCTGTTCGGGGCGATGGCCATGGAGGCGGTCGGTCGTTCAGCAGGCGCCGTGGTCATGGAGGTGCGCCGCCAGTTCAAGGAAATCCCGGGCATCATGGAAGGTACGGCCAAGCCGGATTATTCCCGCGCCGTCGACATGCTGACCGTGGCGGCGATCAAGGAAATGATGATCCCGTCCATCCTGCCTGTGGCGGTGCCTATCGTCATCGGCCTGGCGCTTGGCCCGCAGGCCTTGGGTGGCTTGCTGGTCGGCACCATCGTTACCGGCCTGTTCGTGGCCATTTCGATGACCACCGGCGGCGGTGCCTGGGACAATGCCAAGAAGTACATCGAGGACGGCAACTTCGGCGGCAAGGGTTCGGATGCCCACAAGGCGGCGGTGACGGGCGATACCGTGGGTGACCCGTATAAGGATACGGCGGGGCCGGCGGTCAATCCGCTGATCAAGATCATCAACCTGGTGGCCTTGCTGATCGTTCCCTTGATGGCCTGATTGCGGGTTGGCGCGAGG
Organism: uncultured Dechloromonas sp.; assembly: GCA_964507585.1. Taxonomy (GTDB): domain Bacteria; phylum Pseudomonadota; class Gammaproteobacteria; order Burkholderiales; family Rhodocyclaceae; genus Azonexus. Next base: position 11,074 of record CAZDRS010000054.1, on the reverse strand, counting down.
AAAAGGCGGCTGCGGCCGCCTTTTTACATTTCTTTGAACCGTGTTTGAAATGCCAAGCTAGAATCGCGGAAATTGACAGGGAGTGGCATGAGCGAGCTTAGGAGCGGAACAACCGGGGGCAGTAGTGTTGGTGTGCGGGAGGATATCCTGCACCATGATCCTTTGCTGGATTGCCTGGTTGAGTTGACCCGTATCCACGGCCGGCCCAGTACGCGGGCGGCGCTGGTGGCCGGATTGCCGCTCGACAAGGGGCTTCTGACGCCTTCGCTGTTCGCGCGGGCGGCCAGCCGTGCCGGCCTGTCGGCCAAGGTGACGCGGCGACCGCTGGAGCGCATCGATAGCGTGCTGTTGCCGGCGGTGTTGCTGCTGGCCAACGAGGAGGCTTGCATTCTGCTCGGCTGGGACGAGGCTGGCGAAAACGCCCGCGTGCTCTACCCGGAAACCGGCCAGGGCACGGTTTTGCTGACTCGCGATGAGTTGGCCGGCCGGTACACCGGCATTGCCATTTTCGCCCGGCCGCATTTCCGCTTCGATAGCCGTACGCCGCAGGTCGGCGAGGTCAAGCTGCGTCACTGGTTCTGGGGTACGCTGGCCGATCAGTGGCCGGTGTATCGCGACGTGCTCGGTGCGGCCTTGCTGATCAACCTGCTGGCGCTGGCCATGCCGCTGTTTACGATGAATGTTTACGATCGCGTGGTGCCGAACCGGGCGATGGAAACCTTGTGGATGCTGGCGCTGGGCGTGGTGCTGGTGATCGGCGTGGATCTGACCTTGCGCTTGCTGCGCGGTTATTTCATCGATTTGGCCAGTGCGCGGATCGACATGCAGCTTTCGGCCCGTATCATGGAGCGGGTTCTCGGCGTACGCATGGAAGCGCGGCCGGCGGCGGTGGGCTCCTTTGCGTCGAACCTGCGCTCATTCGAGTCGGTGCGCGACTTCATCACGTCGGCTTCGGTGACGGCCTTCATCGACCTGCCGTTTGCGCTGCTCTTCGTGCTGGTCATCGCCCTGATTGCCTGGCAGCTGATTCTGCCGGTGCTGGCTGCCATCGTCATCGTGATCATTTACGCCTATGTGCTGCAGCACAAGATGCATGCCTTGTCGGAGACCACCTACCGGGCGTCGGCCCAGCGCAATGCGACGCTGATCGAGAGCCTGACGGCGCTGGAGACGATCAAGACGCAGGGTGCCGAGGGCATCATGCAGTCGAAGTGGGAGAAGACCGTGGCTTTCGTGGCACGGATCAACAACCAGATGCGTTTCCTGTCGGCAGCAGCGACCAACGGGGCGATGGAAATCCAGCAGATCATCAATGTGGTGGTGGTGATTGCCGGCGTCTATCTGATCTCCGATGGTCAGCTCAGCATGGGCGGCCTGATTGCCTGCACCATGCTGACTTCGCGTGCCGTGGCGCCGCTTGGGCAGATGGTTGGCCTGCTGATGCAATACCACAACGCCAAGGTGGCACTGACCTCGCTGGAACAGATCATGTCGAATCCGGTCGAGCGGCCGGCCGACGCCAATTTCGTGCATCGCCCGGAGTTGCGCGGCGACATCGAGTTCCGCGATGTGCATTTCAATTATCCCAATTCGCAGGTGGCGGCACTCAAGGGGCTCAACTGCAAGATCAATGCGGGCGACAAGGTGGTGGTCATCGGCCGCGTCGGCTCCGGCAAGACGACACTGCAAAAACTGCTGCTCGGCTTGTATCGGCCAACCGAGGGGGCGGTCAGCATCGATGGTGTCGACCTGCGCCAGCTCGATCCGGCCGACCTGCGCCGCAATATCGGCTATGTCGCCCAGGATCTGACCCTGTTCTACGGTACCTTGCGCGAGAACATCGCCATCGGGGCGCCCTTTGCCGACGACGCCTCGATTGTGGCGGCGGCGGAGGCGGGTGGCTTGACCGAGTTCGTCAATCGTCATCCCGATGGTTTCGACATGATGATCGGCGAGCGAGGCGACTCCTTGTCCGGCGGCCAGCGGCAGGGGGTGGCGATTGCCCGTGCCTTCCTGATGGATCCACCCATCCTGCTTCTCGACGAGCCGACCAGCGCGATGGATTTTTCCTCCGAGCAGCAGTTCAAGGAGCGGCTGCGCGTCATGGCGGCGCACAAGACCGTGTTGATCGTGACCCACCGCAACAGCCTGCTCGACCTGGCGACCCGGGTGATCGTCGTCGATGACGGCAGGATCGTTGCCGACGGGCCGCGCGACCAGGTGATCCAGGCGCTGCAGAGTGGCCGGGTGGGGAGGGCCGTATGAGCCGCCTGAAGCGTATCGCCGGCACCATTCACGCCTGGCTGGAAAAGACTGCGCAGCACGGAGCGCCGCATGTCGAGAAGGTGCTTGGCCGTCTGCCCAATCGCGAGGATATCGAAGTCGTCGATTTCGCTACCGATGCCGATCTCGCCATGCTGCGCCAGGAGCCCTTGCGGGCGCGGATGCTGCTCCGTTCCATCGGCATTGTCTTTGTCGTTTTCGTCTTGTGGGCGGCCGTTGCCCAACTCGACGAGGTGACGCGTGGCGATGGCAAGGTGATCCCGTCGCGCCAGTTGCAGGTCTTGCAGAGCATTGACGGTGGTTTGGTGTCGGAAATTCTGGTCAGGGAAGGCGATGTCGTCCAGCAAAACCAGTTGCTGATCAAGATCGACGAAACCCGCTTCGTATCCTCGGTCAAGGAAAACCAGGCGCAATACCTCGGCCTGGTCGCCAAGGCGGCGCGCCTGAAGGCGATTGCCGATGGCAAGCCCTTCGTGCCGCCGGCCGATGTCGTCAAGGCTGCGCCGGAGATCGTTGCCCAGGAGCGCCAGTATTACGAGGCGAGGACGGACGAGATGAACGCGGCGGTATCCATTGCCCGCCAGCAACTGGCCCAGCGCCATCAGGAACTGAACGAGGCGCAGGCCCGGCGAGCGCAGGCGACCCAGGGCTACGAGTTGACATCGAAGGAATTGGCGGTAACCAAGCCGCTGATCAGTTCGGGGGCGGTTTCCGAGGTCGAGTTGTTGCGCCTGGAACGCGACGTTTCGCGTTATCGCGGTGAGCGGGACATGGCAATGGCCCAGATTTCGCGGATACAGGCGGCGATCAACGAAGCGCAGCGCAAGATCGAGGAGGTCGAGCTGACTTTCCGCAACGACGCCAGCAAGGAATTGTCCGAAACGAGCGCCAAGCTGAACAGCCTGGCCGAGGGTAGCGTCGCGCTGTCGGATCGGGTCAAGCAGTCGTCGATCCGCTCGCCGGTCAAGGGCACGGTCAAGCGCCTGCTGGTCAATACCGTTGGCGGCGTGGTGCAGCCGGGCAAGGATATGATCGAGATCGTGCCGCTGGAGGATACGCTGCTTCTGGAGGCGCGTGTTCTGCCGCGGGATATCGCCTTCCTGCGGCCCGGTCAGCCGGCCATGGTCAAATTTACGGCTTACGACTTCTCCATCTACGGTGGCCTGGAAGGCACGCTGGAACATATCGGTGCCGATTCGGTGATGGATGAGAAGGGCAATGCCTTCTATATCGTTCGCGTACGTACCAACAAGGCCGGGTTTGGCGATGCCAACCTGCCCATCATCCCCGGCATGGTCGCCGAGGTGGATATCCTGACCGGCAAGAAGAGCGTGCTGACCTATCTGATGAAGCCGGTGTTGCGCGCCAAGAGCGTGGCGATGACGGAGCGTTGATGAATCATTGCTTTGTCGATCGCGAGCTTTCGCTCCTGTCCTCGTGGCTGGCTGCCTTTCCGGCCGCGCGGATGATCCGGAGCGAGGCTGTGGCGGCATTGCCGGCCGGTGAGCCGGTCACCTTGTGGTTTCGCTGCCGGGCAGGCGAGTCGGTTGCCTCGGTGCTTGCGGACTTTCAGCCGGCTCCCTGGCAATTGATCGTCGTGCTGGCCGATGAACCGAGTGAGGCCATGGTGGCCGATGCCTTGGCGCTTGGCGCATCCGGCTGCTGCAATACTCATGCGGCGCCGGAGGTGCTGGCTCAGGTGGCACTGGTCGTGGGCAATGGCGGATTGTGGGTGGGGCAGTCGGTGCTGCGTCGCCTGGTTGGCGGCACATCGCGGGTGTTGGCGGCACGTACCGAGCGGCCGCCGCGCGTCGATTGGGCGACCCTGCTTTCCGAGCGCGAGGTGCAGGTTGCCCGTCTGGTTGCCGGTGGTGCCAGCAACCGCGAGGTGGCCGAGCAGTTGTCGATTACCGAACGCACGGTCAAGGCGCACCTGTCGGCCATCTTCGAGAAACTCGGCTTGCGCGACCGGCTGCAGCTTTCCCTGCGCATCAACGGCGTCCAGGTTTGATCGGCCGGGCGTGAGTTTTCTCACGCTTTTTTACAATAACTGTACTTTGGTTCAATAGCCGGACAAGCCGGCGCTCCCTACACTGCCGCTATTGCTAATAAGTGTCTGGAGTGTCGTCATGGCTAACGCCCACATCATCGCCAAGGTTTCCGTTCTGTCCGGTCAGGCTTTCGCCCGCGACAGTGCCGGTAACATGCGCCGTCTCAAACTCGGCGATGCGATCCGTGAGGGTGAAAGCGTGGTGGCCGGGCAGGGCGCGAATGTCGTTCTGGCGCTGGCCGATGGCCGCGAAATGGATGTTCGCCCGGGCGAAACCGTGAAAGTCGACGCCGAAGTTGCGGCCGTCGTGAAGCCCGATGCAGCTGATAGCGCCGTCAGCAATGCACCGCAAAGCTTCCAGAAAATCACCCAAGCCCTCCAGTCGGGCGGTAACCTTGACGAACTCCTCGAAGACACCGCAGCCGGTGCCGGCCCACAGGGCGGCAATGAGGGGCATACCTTCGTCGAATTGCTGCGTATTGTCGAGACGGTTGATCCGCAGGCTTATCAGTTTGGAACGGATCGCGGCCGTCTGGTCGAGACTACCGAAGGTCAGGTACTTATTACTGCTGCTACTGCCACCCCGGTCGGCGTTGCCGACAGCGGCAGCGCTTCGGCCGGCAGCCCGGTCACCGTCAATATCCTGGCTAACGACACCGACCCGGACAACAACATCGACCCGAGCACGGTACAGATCGTCGGCACCGCCAACCCGGGCGACCCGCTGGTCGTCGCCGGCCAAGGCACCTGGAGCATCAACCCGACGACCGGCGCCATCACCTTCACGCCGCTCGCCGGCTACCTCGGCGACCCGAGCCCGATCCAATACACCGTCAAGGACGCCGACGGCAACAGCACCGCACCGACCAGCGTCACGGTCGACTACAGCTCCACCCCGGTCGGCGTTGCCGACAGCGGCAGCGCTTCGGCCGGCAGCCCGGTCAC
>CAZDRS010000054.1:5239-5696 GCA_964507585.1 uncultured Dechloromonas sp. | reverse complement strand
GTCAAGGACGCCGACGGCAACAGCACCGCACCGACCAGCGTCACGGTCGACTACACAAATACCGTTCCTGTTATTTCCGGCAACAGCACAGGCACGGTGATTGAAGCCGGCGGCGTCGCCAACGCCACGGCCGGCACCCCGAGCACCGCGGGCACGCTGAGCATCGTGGACGCCGACCAGAACCAATCCAGCTTCCAGGCCGTGACCCCGGCCAGCCTGAACGGCACCTACGGCAGCTTCACCTTCAACAACGCCACCGGCGCCTGGACCTACACCCTGGACAACAGCAAGGCGGCGACGCAAGGGCTGACCGCCGGGCAAGTCGTCCATGACACCCTGACGGTAAGCAGCCTGGACGGCACGGCCAGCAAGGCCATCGACGTCACGATCACCGGCGCCAATGACAACGCCGCGATCACCGGCACGGCGACCGGCAGCGTCACCGAAGACGTTGCGG
>CAZDRS010000054.1:0-5139 GCA_964507585.1 uncultured Dechloromonas sp. | reverse complement strand
GCAGCCTGGACGGCACGGCCAGCAAGGCCATCGACGTCACGATCACCGGCGCCAACGATGCCCCGGTTCTGGTGGTGCCTGGGGCTCAGACGACTGCTGAAGATACTCCGAAGGCCATTTCCGGCGTAACGGTTTCGGATGTGGATAGCACTGCCCTGACGGCGACGGTTAAGGTGTTACACGGCACTTTGGCGGTGACTACGGGCGGTGGCGTGGCCGTGAGCAATAACGGCACGGCTATGGTGACTCTCTCTGGTACCGCGGCACAGATCAATGCAGCCTTGGCTGGATTGATCTATACCAATACGCCGGATTACAACGGCCAGGATACGCTTACGGTGGTGACCAGCGATGGGGCACTCAGCGCAACGAATACTGTCGGGATTACGGTTTCACCGGTAGTCGATATTGCCAACGACAGCATTACCATCAAGGAGGATGCGCGGGTCAATATCGATGTGAATGCCAACGATACGTTCGAAAACTCCGGACATACGATTACGGCAATCAACGGATCCTCGATTGTGGTTGGCGGTAGCGTCGCGGTTTCCAATGGTACGGTGACGCTCAATACGGACGGTACGCTGGCTTTTGCGCCGACGGCCAACTATAGCGGGACGAGCAGCTTCACCTATACGGTAAGCAGCGGTGGAGTGACGGAAACCGCGACTGTCACTGTCGTGGTTTCTCCTGGGGTCGATCTCGCTGCGAAATGGATCGATTATTGGCAATTCAATGAAGGCAGCGGCAGTTCGACAACCAACTACAATCCGTTTGCCGACCAGGTCGGAACGATCACCAACAATACGCCTCACACGGGCCAACAGGCCGACCCTGTGGCTGACTTGCGCCCGACCTGGACAACCGGCCGGGACGGTTCTGCCGCCATCCAGTTCAACGGTGTGGGTGGCGCCTCGGCCGTGCGTGATGGCGGATGGGTCGCCTTGCCGACAGCAGTGACCGATCCGCTCGCCGGTCAGACTGCGGCGAAGGCCGCTACTCTGAGCTTCTGGATCAAGACGACGCAGGTGGGTTCCACTATCGGCTGGGATTCGCCATCCGTTATCGGTATGGAGAACAATGGCGGTACCACCGACGTACAGTGGGGCTTCATCAACAACCAGGGGAAAATCGGGTTTGGCATGGGCGATTATGCCGGCCTGATGAGCAACAATGCCGTTAACGACAATGCTTGGCACAACGTCGTCATTTCTCACGATTTCGTTTCGGGCAAAACCTACATGTGGGTGGATGGCGTTGCCCAGGCCATCAACGGTACTGTCCTGTGGGCGGGAGCCACTGCTCCCAACAACTTCTTGGGTTTTGGCGTAACTGCCGACGATGGTGCTACTTCCAACCGCTTCCTGAATGGCGCGCTCGACGATGTGCGCATCTACGATGGCGTGTTGACGGACGCTCAAGCCCAGGCGATCTACAAGACCGAGCTTTTGGGCAACCAGCCGTCAATTATCGCCAACGATGGTCATGCGATTCATTTCTCCGTGACGACTTCAGACGCGTCGTCGGTCGTGCTGTCCGGTCTGGTGTCCGGTACGACGGTCTCCGACGGAACCCATTCCGGAACGGTTGGCAGCGGGGGTACCCTGGATATCTCTAGCTGGGGTGCCTCGGAAATCTCCCTTAGCGGCTACGGTACAGGATCGTTCATGGTGGGCGTGACGGGCACGGATGCGTCCGGCAACAAGGCGACGCAGTTCCTGTCCGTTGTGAACAATACCGATACCTATGTCGGAACTTCCGGCGACGATACCCTGAATGCATCCGCCAACGCCAATTCCCACGTCTTGCTGGGCGGTGCGGGGAACGATACGCTGACGGGCGGCAGCGGTACCGATTTGCTGATCGGCGGGGCTGGTAACGACACGATCAACGGTGGCGGCGGGGCCGATGTGATCCGCTTCAATTACGCGGATCGCGGTTACACGGATACCGTCCAGAACTTCGGAACGGCTTCGGGTACGGCAGCGCTTGACCTGCGGGATCTGCTACAGGGCGAACTTCATACCGGAACCGACGCAGGTAATCTGGCAGACTACCTGCATTTCACGGCCAGCGGCGGTTCCACCACCATTGCAATCAAGTCGTCCGGTTCCGGCAGCGTCGATCAGACGATTGTCCTTACCGGTGTCGACCTTGTTACGGGGGTCGTGGCTGCAACTGGGCAGTCGCTGGATCAAACCATCATCCACAACTTGCTGACCAACAACAAGTTGATTACCGACTGAGCGTTGGATTCAGACAAAAAAGGGGCGATGAAAATCGCCCCTTTTTGTTTCTGTTTCTGGCAGCGAGAAACTGCCGGAAAAGCGTCGTGCTTAATCAGCCCTCGTGCTTCCGCAGCCTGATCACGCTAGGAATATGGATCTTGCGCCCTTCGACAACGATCAGGCCGAGCTCGGTCAGTTCGTGCAGGATGCGCGAGAAATGCTCCTGCGTCAGGTTGAGGCGGGAGGCGATGACGCCCTTGTTGGTGGGCAGGGTAACGGCCACGTTGATGCCGTCATGCTCGGATTCGGGTAGTTCGCGCAACAGGTAGCCGATGATGCGCTGCTTGCCGGAGTGCAGCGAGTACGATTCGACGTCGGTCATCAACTGATGCAGGCGCATGGCCATGCCGGCCAGCATTTTGCGGCAAAGGCTGTGGTCGCGTTCGAGTTCCTCATACACGGCAGCCTTGGAAACGTGCAGCAGCAACGAGTCGGTCAGCGCCTGGGCGAAGACGATGTAGGGCTTGTCCATGAACATGATGGCTTCGCCGAAGCTCTGGCCCTGCGTCAGGATCTCGACTACCTTTTCGCTGCCTTGCTGCGACGTGAAGGCCAGCTTCATCTGGCCATAAACCAGCAGATGAAATCCGGTGCAAAGGTCACCCTTGTGAAACAGGATGTCGCCTTTGCTGACATGGATTTCACGCGTGCCTCTGGCAATACGGGAGATTTCCTCCGGGGCCAGGCTATTGAACAGCGGAATATGGGTCAGCAGGGCTTCTATGTTGATCGGATGGTTTCCGTGCATAGTCATGTGAGGCTAAACGAGAACGGCCGATGTTGGCATTCGATTAGTACGAATGCAATACCTCTTTATGATTATTTATTGTCGTGTTAGTTGCACGTAGAGCAGGGGGAGCCGCCGTGGAAGTTCCTCTGGCTTGCGAATGACGCAGAAGCCGGCCGGGCCGAACAGATATGGCAGGTAGGAGCCGGCCTCGCGGTCGATGGTTACGCAGAATGGGGTGAGCCCCATGCGCCTTGCCTCGTGAACCGCCATGCGCGTGTCCTCGATGCCATAGCGTGAATCGTAGAGGTCGAGGTCGTTCGGCTTGCCGTCGGTGATGATCAGCAGGAGGCGGCGGCTGGCTGGTTGTTCGACCAGGATGTTCGCCGCCTGGCGGATGGCGGCACCCATCCGGGTGTAATAGCCCGGTTTGACGGCCAGGATGCGGCCGCGGGCGGCTGCATCGTAGCGCTTGCCGAAATCCTTGAGCAGGTGGAAGCGGATATTCTGGCGACGCAGCGAGGAAAAGCCGTAGATGCCGAAACGATCACCGGTGGCGGTCAGCGCTTCGGAAAAGAGCAGCAGCGAGTCGCGGATGACATCGACAATGCGATGCGTGTCGGAAATCGGGGCGTCGGTCGACATCGACAGGTCGGCCAGCAGCAGGCAGGCGAGGTCGCGCTCGCAGCGGGCCTGGGCCAGGTAGCCACCGGTTTCCGGCGTGTGGCCGGAGTGGCGGTCGGCGTGATTGCGCACGCAGGCATCGACATCCAGTTCCGGGCCATCCGGCTGCGCCTTCAGCCAGCGTCGCTGCGGAGCAAGGGCGGCGAACTGGCCGCGCAGCTTCTTGGCGGTGGCGGCCAACTCCTGCGGCAGCGCTGCCGGTTCGGCATCGCGGGCGATCATGGGTTGAATCAGGCAATGTTTTTCCTGCATCACTGCCTTGCGGTAATCCCATTCCGGCAGGGCGATGCCGGGGCCGATGGGGGTGTCGTCCTCGGCTGCCGAGGGCAGGTCGAGATCGAACTTCACGCGCGACTTGGCCGTCTGCCCATCGCGGGTCAGCGACAGCTTGTCGAGATCCGGTGCCGCATTCTTGGCGTTGGGATCCTCGTCATCGTCGTAGGCCCGGTTGACCCGCACGTATTCGGCCCAGGTCGGCAGGCTTTCGGCGCGGAACATGTAGATCATCGGATTCTTGTTTTCCGGCGTCTCGACCTGTTCGGCCTTGTGCGCTTCCTTGTCCGCCTCCGGGTTGCCGCTGCCTTCCGGCGGCAGTTCCTCGTCGGGGTCGGCAATGCGGCTTGCGGCAGCCGTTTCGGCAGCGATCAGCCAGAGTAGGACGGGTTGCGGTGGCCGGGATTTCTTGGCGGTGAGCGGCGGCAGGCCGGTCAGGCTGCCGGGGTCGCGCAAAGCCTGGTGCAGCGCCGCTTCTTGCGCCCCTTCGTCGGCCTGCATGTCGGCGGGCGGAATCCGGCTGGCAATATGGGCCTCGACCAGTCGTTCGTAACGCGGCCGCAGGCCGGGATAGCGTTCCAGCGCGCTGCGGGCTGCCAACTGGTTGCGCAGGAACCAGGGCTTGTTCGGCGCGACATCGCAGGCAGCGACGGCAGATAGCCACAGATACAGGTCGCGGTTGAGCGCCTTGTCGGGAAAAGCCGCGATTTCCGGCGGCAGGCGCAGGGTCTCGGCGTCGCGCCGGGCTTGTGACACTTTCTCGTTGGTGCCGGCCAGGCGTTGCAGCCAGGTGCGCCGGGCGTCGTGCTGGTCGGCCGTGGCGGCAGCCACTTTCAGGCCCGGGTCGCCACCGAAAGCGCGGAACAGAATGCCTGCTGTCTTTTCCACGTCGGCGAGTTTGACAGCGGCTTGCGGGTAATGCCCTCCCGCTGCCTTGGTGACCCAGTTGTGCCAGATTTTGCCGATGAATTCTTCCATGAATCAGATTTTCCCACCGGCGTCTTCGTCAGTGTTTGATAAAGCTGAAAAACCGGCTTCGTTGCGGCGGGCTGCATCATTGCTGACCCAGCGCAGGAGTTGGCCGTTCGGGTTGTCCCGGTTGGTCGTCGCGCAGGCAGAAATGCACTGGCCGCATTGCGTGCAGGCGAACATCCAGCGCTTGACGTT
>CAZDRS010000053.1:0-12799 GCA_964507585.1 uncultured Dechloromonas sp. | reverse complement strand
TGTGGCCGTCGTCCTGGACGAAGCCGCGCACCCGCATCAGGCCGTGCAGCGCGCCGGTCGGCTCGTTGCGGTGGCAGGAGCCGAATTCGCCGTAGCGCAGCGGCAGTTCGCGATAGGAGCGCAGATCGGAATTGAATACCTGGACATGACCAGGGCAGTTCATCGGCTTGACCGCGTAGTCACGGTTTTCCGAAGCCGTCGTGAACATATTGTCCTTGTAGTGCTCCCAGTGGCCGGACTTTTCCCACAACGACTTGTCGAGGATCTGCGGGCAGCGCACTTCCTGATAGCCGTTGTTGCGATAGACGGCACGCATGTATTGCTCGATTTCCTGCCACACCGCCCAACCCTTGGGGTGCCAGAAGACCAAGCCCGGCGCCTCTTCCTGCATATGGAACAGGTCGTACTGCTTGCCCAGGCGGCGATGGTCGCGCTTTTCAGCCTCTTCCAGCATGTGCAGGTAGGCGTCGAGATCTTCCTTCTTGGCCCATGCCGTGCCGTAGATGCGCTGCAACTGTTCGTTGCGATGATCACCCCGCCAGTAGGCACCGGCCACCTTCATCAGCTTGAAGACCTTGAGCTTGGCCGTGGTCGGCACGTGCGGGCCGCGGCAGAGATCGATGAAGTCGCCTTCGCGGTACAGCGAAACCTGCTCGCCGGCCGGAATGGCACCGATCAGCTCGGCCTTGTATTTTTCGCCCTGATCGAGGAAGAACTTGACTGCGTCGTCGCGATCCCAGACTTCACGGCTAACCGGGATGTCCTTCTTGGCCAGTTCGGCCATGCGCTTTTCGATGGCGACCAAATCTTCCGGCGTGAACGGGCGCTTGTAGGCGAAGTCGTAGTAGAAGCCGTTTTCGATGACCGGGCCAATGGTGACCTGCGCTTCCGGGAACAGTTCCTTGACGGCATAAGCCAGCAAGTGGGCCGTCGAGTGGCGGATCACCTCGACACCTTCGGTATCGCGCTCGGTAATGATCGCCAGATCAGAGTTTTTCTCGATCAAATAGGAGGTATCGACCAGAACGCCATCAACCTTGCCGGCCAGCGCGGCACGTGCCAGACCGGCGCCGATACTGGCGGCAACCTCGGCAACGGTGACGGCCTGCTCGTAGGAGCGGATGGAACCATCAGGCAGTTTGATATCGGGCATGGCGGATTCTCTGGAAAAAATCTGGACGAAAAAAAAGTGCGGGGCGAGCCGCACTTTTTTGTTAACGAAGCTGACTCGATTACGGTTTCTGAACTTCGGTGCAAGTTCGGAACAGCATTATCAGCCTCATCAGGAATTTGGTAGGCGGTATTGGAATCGAACCAACGACCTCCACGATGTCAACGTGGCGCTCTAACCAACTGAGCTAACCGCCTGAAGAAGGCCGCATTATAGACCGTTCTTCGCCCTTGTCAACAGCCTTTCGCGAATTTTCTCGAAACGCTTACACTTCTCTCCCATAGCGACAGAGGGAGGAAATACATGAACGAGGCCTGGATCGTACTCGGGATATGCATCGTCGTCCTACTTGGGGCAGCTCTTCCTCTGCTGCGGCAGGGGAAACCCGTTTTGCCGCCAGCCACCAAATCTACGTCGCACGATCAGCGTAACGAAGCTTAAGGAAAACAAGTGGAATCCCGCATCACAGAACTGGAAATCAAGATCAGCTACACCGAGGATCTGGTCGAGGAACTTAACCGTACGGTCTATCGCCAACAGCAGCAAATCGACTTCCTGGCCAAAGAACTGCGCTCCTTGCGCGATCAGGTACAAAATGCGCAGCCACACGAACAGCGCAGCCTGCGCGACGAAATTCCTCCGCACTATTAAGTGATGTCAGCTCCTGTCACCGTTCTTTATCACGCCGACTGCCTGGACGGTTTTGGCGCAGCCTATGCCGCCTGGTGCCGCTTTGGCGACGCTGCAACATGTCGCCCGATGCACCATGGCGAACCCTGGGACTTGAGCGATATTGCCGGGCACACTGTCTTCATCCTGGACTTTTCGTTTCCACCCGAGATGCTGGAACGCATGGCCAGCATTGCCACTACGGTTATCCAGATTGATCATCACGCCTCGGCGTTGCAGGCCTGGGCCGGACGATTGGCATCCGGAGCGCAGCGCAAACTGGATTTCGATCACTCCGCCCTCCCGCTGAGCATCCATTTTGATCTCGACAAATCGGGGGCTCGTCTGGCTTGGGAATATTTCCACCCCAACCAGCCGGTTCCGCTGACCATTCAGCATATCGAAGACCTCGACATGTGGCGCTTTGCCCTGCCCGGAACGCGAGAGTATTGCCGGGCAATGCGCTTGCAGCCCTTTGATTTCGCCACCTGGCACCAGTTGATTTCCGCGACCCCTAACAACAAAGCAGCGCGCTATGCCGAAATGCTGGCCCAGGGAACCGCCATCGAAGTATTTTTCCAACGCGAGGTGGAGCGGCTGGCGGAAAGCAACTTGCGCATGCCGGCCCGACTACGCGGCGAGCCGGTCGATGCCCTGCAGGCTGTGCGTCACGGCCAAACCGTGCTCAGCGATGGGGACTCGGCCTGGCTAGCCGTGCCGGGCCTGGCAATCAATGCCCCGGTATTGTTCGCTTCCGAATTGGGAAATCGCCTGGCTGGACAAAGCGGCGGCGTCGGGCTGACCTGGCAACTGGCGGACGACAGGGAAATCAAGGTATCCCTGCGCTCCCAAGGAAGCGCATTCGATGTTTCCGCGATTGCTGCACGCTATGGCGGCGGTGGTCATCCGAATGCAGCCGGCTTCCGCATGCCGGCTCCCCGTTTTTTCAGTGAAGTGCTGGCGATGGCCGGTACAGACTGATAAGCCAAACCTCAGACGATGTCACTACTCAATCCGGCAATAAAAAACCCGCACAAGGCGGGTTTAACAGACTGCAAACAAATGACTGATTACTTGATGGTGCCCAGGAAGGGACTCGAACCCCCACACCTTTCGGCGCCAGAACCTAAATCTGGTGCGTCTACCAATTTCGCCACCTGGGCAAGCGGCGTGCATTCTAGCACCGACTAAGGCAGACGCCCATGGCTGTGGATCATTACGAAAACTTTCCGGTTGCCTCCCTGCTCGTGCCGCTCCGGCTGCGCCGCCCGATCGAGGTCATCTACCGCTTTGCGCGCAGCGCCGACGATATTGCCGACGAAGGCGATGCGACGCCCGAGGAACGCCTGGCCGGACTGGCTGCGTACCAGGCCGAACTGGATCGCATTGCAGCCGGTACGCCGCCCACAACGCCGCTATTTGCTGCGCTGGCCGAGGTGATTGCGGCGCACACCCTGCCGCTTCAGTTGTTCCGCGACCTGCTCGATGCCTTTGCGCAGGATGTGGTCAAGAAGCGCTATGCCGACTATCCGGAATTGCTCGACTATTGCCGCCGATCGGCCAACCCGGTTGGCCGCCTGGTGTTGCACCTGTTCGGACGCACCGGGGATGAGCAATTGATGCAGTCGGATTGCATCTGCACCGCCCTGCAGTTGATTAATTTCTGGCAGGACGTGGCGATCGACTGGCAGAAAGATCGTGTTTATATCCCGCAAACCGATTTCCCGCACTTCAAGGTTGGCGAAGCCGACATTGCTGCCGGCCAATGGTCGTCCAACTGGGCTGCGCTGATGGATTTCGAGATCGATCGGGCGACGGCGCTGATGAAGCGCGGCGCCCCGCTCGTCCATGCCCTGCCCGGCCGCATGGGCTGGGAAATTCGGCTGACCGTGCAGGGCGGACTGCGCATTCTGGAACGCATTCGGCAGGTGCGCGGCGATGTGTTCCGGCGTCGGCCGAAGCTCGGCCTGTGGGATTGGCTGGTTCTCGGTGGCCGATCCCTTAGAATGTAGCCCCATGACTCCAGACCAATACTGCCAGGAGAAGTGCGCGGCGAGCGGCTCCTCCTTCTATTACAGCTTTCTGTTCCTGCCTGCCGAGCGTCGGCAGGCGATCATGGCGCTCTACGCCTTCTGCCGCGAGGTAGACGATGTGGTCGACGAGTGCAACGATATATCGCTAGCCTCGACCAAGCTCGCTTGGTGGCGACAGGAGGTAGAGCGCGTCGCCGACGGCAATCCGCAGCACCCGGTCGGTCTGGCGCTGAAAAAGGTCGCGCCCGGCATCAACCTGCCCAAGGAACAGCTGCTGGAGATCATCGACGGCATGGAGATGGATCTGCAGCAGTCGCGCTATCTCGACTTCAAGGGCCTGTCGCTTTATTGCTACCGCGTCGCCAGTGTTGTCGGCCTGCTCGCTGCCGAGATTTTCGGCTACCAGGATCGGCAGACGCAGAAATACGCACACGACCTGGGCATGGCCTTCCAACTCACCAATATCATTCGCGACATCGGCGAGGATGCCCGGCGCGGCCGCATTTACATTCCGATGGACGAACTGAAGCAGTTCAATGTGCCGGCTGCCGACATCCTGAACGGCAAGTATTCGGACAATTTCACCGCCCTGATGCAGTTTCAGTACGAACGGGCCGAGAAATACTACGAGCAGGCTTTTGCCCAGTTGCCGGCGATCGACCGCAAGAACCAGCGGCCGGGCCTGATCATGGCGGCGATATACCGCACCCTGCTGGCCGAGATCAAGGACGAGAATTTCCAGGTTCTGCACCAGCGCATTTCGCTGCCGCCCATGCGCAAGCTGTGGCTGGCAGCCAAGACCTGGATCAAGGGCTGAACACGTGCGTATTGCCGTCATAGGCGGCGGCTGGGCGGGGATTGCTGCTGCCGTCGAATTGACCGCAGACAGCCACGCCGTCACGCTGTTCGAAGCCGGACGGGTGCTGGGCGGCAGGGCGCGCGGCGTCAACATGGCTGGCCGCCAGCTCGATAACGGCCAACATATTCTGCTCGGCGCTTATCGCGACACGCTGGAACTGATGCGCCGGGTCGACGCCGCTCCGGAACACCTGTTCGACCGGCAACCATTGCAGATCGTCGACTGCAGCGGTTTTTGCCTGCGCTTGCCCAGGTTAGCGGCGCCCTTCCATGTTGCCTGGGGCCTGCTCACGGCGCGCGGTGTTGGTTTGGGTGAGAAGTTGCGCACTGCCTGGTGGATGGAACGTGTCAAACAGCACGGATTCCGCCTGGAAATTGATTGCACGGTTGCCCAGTGGCTCGACGCAGCCGGCCAGACCGGCATGCTGCGCCGCCACCTGTGGGAACCCTTGTGCCTGGCGGCCCTCAACACGCCTGCCGAACAAGCCTCGGCCCAGCTTTTTGCCAATGTGCTGCGCGATAGTCTGGGCAGCCCGCGGCGCGAGGATACCGACCTGCTGTTGCCGCGTGTCGACCTCGGCCAGCTACTGCCGGTGCCCGCCGGCAAGTGGTTGCAAGACCAAGGTGCCGTATTGCGCCTGGGCCACCGGGTGAAACACATCACGGCAGGCAATGAAGGCATTGCCATTGACAGCGAGCGCTTCGACGCGGCGGTAATCGCTACCGCCCCGCAGCACGTGGCCGACCTGTGGCCGGATGCTGCAAGCGATTTCCGTTTCGAGCCGATTGCAACGGTGTATCTGCAATTCAGGGAGAAAACGGCGCCCCTCCCCTTCCCGTTGCTCAACCTGCTCGGTAAGCACGGACAATGGGTCGTCGATCGTGGCCAAGGTCTGCTGGCTTGTGTCCTGAGCGGCCATGGTGACTGGGAGGCCTTGCCGGATGAGGAACTGGCCGCTGTGCTGCGCGACGAGCTGGGCATGGATGAGCCACCAGCCTGGCAGCGCGTGATCCGCGAAAAGCGCGCCACTTTTTCTGCCCGCCCGGCAATGCAGCGACCGGACTTTCGAACAAGCCACCCGCGCATTGTGCTGGCTGGCGATTACACCTGGGCTGATTACCCGGCAACACTGGAAGGTGCAGTGCGTAGCGGGTTCCGGGCGGCGCGTTGGCTGACGTCACATTGACATCACATTGAAACGACACGGGCCTTCCTTCGGCCTAATTAACGTAGAGCGTTGACGTGGGATGGATCGCAAGAATAAGCTGCCATCCAATTGAAAAAAAACACTTAATTAGTAGAATCTAATACAAAATCTACAAAATCACGTAAGGCTAATCGCATGAATACAATGCTTGCCCCGGCAATCGCGCTGCTCAACCGACTGAGTTTCCGCGCCAAATTTTCGGTCATCAGTTTGTTTGTTGTAGTCACTCTCGTTGCCTTGGCGGCGCAATTGTGCAGCCGGCTGTGGAACGAAGTGAAAGCGACGCGCGATGAACTGGCCGGGCTGGCATTGCTGCAGCCAACGCTCCACGCCGTGCAGGAAATCCAGCGCCATCGCGGCCTGATGGTCGCCGTGCTCTCCGGCAAAAGCGAATTGAAGGGCAAGGCAGAAGAAACGGCCAAACAGGCCAATAACTGGATAGAGAAGGCAGAAAGTGTGCTCAACGCGCACCCGGTACTGAAGCCGACCACCGAGAAGTGGAAGGGTATCCGCGCCGAGTGGGAAAAGCTCCTAGCCGAAGAACATCGCATGGACGCGACAACGAATCGCCTGGCTCATCGTGACGTAATCGAGCATCTCCTCGACAACATCGACGATGTCATCTATGCCTCCGGCTTGCTGCTCGACACCGAGGCCGACGGTTTCTACATGATCGATGCCACGCTGGCTCGCTTGCCGGATGTCATCGAGCGCATCGGAAAAATGCGGGCAACGGGCAACCAGATACTCAGCAAGAAGGAGGCAACCGAACAGGATCGCGAGGATCTGCTCGCCTTGGTCGTCACCAGCGAAGTACGTTACCAGCGCGTTATCAAGGCACTGAAACGGGCAGGAACGAACCGACCCAGCCTGGCAGCCAGCGTCAATCGGCTTGAGCAGGAGACGAGTCCGAAACTGGCCTGGCTGATGCAGACAGCGCGCCAGGACATCCTGAGCGCGAAATACCAGACCGCGCCGACCGAGTGGTTCACCAATTCGACGGCAACCATCGATGCCCTGTATGCAAACGCCTTCGAGTACTTCCTGCCGGAACTCGACGGCCTGCTGAGCGGACGTGAGGCGCAACTGAGCAAAAACTTCACGACAACCCTGGTGATTGCTGGCGGCGTTTCCCTGCTGATCGTTTATTTGCTGGCTGCCGTTGCTTCGGCGATTAGCGGCGCCGTTGCCAATTTGGCGCGGAGTGCCGAGCAGGTGGCCGATGGCGACCTGACGGTTCATGTCAGCCTGGCTTCGCAAGACGAGCTTTCGCGGGTGGCCAACGCATTCAACCGGATGAGCGATTCCATTGCCCTGCTCCTGAAAAACGCCCGCAAGACTGCCGACGAGCTATCGGTTGCAGCGGATCATCTCGCCGTGTCGTCCAGCCAGGTGGCAGAAAGCTCGTCCAGCCAGAGCGATGCCGCCTCGGCCATGGCCGCAGCAGTCGAGGAAATGACGGTCGGCATCAACCACATTTCTTCCAATGCCCGTGAAGCGCAATCCGAAGCCAGCGTTGCCGGCCAGCTTTCGGTCGATGGCGGGGCGGTGATGCGGGAGACCATCGAGGATATCAACCGGATTTCCGAGGTGGTGCAGCGCTCGGCAGAAATCATCCGCAGCTTGGGCGAACGCTCGTCACAAATTTCGACCATCGTTGGCACGATCAAGGAAATTGCCGACCAGACCAACCTGCTGGCCCTCAACGCCGCCATCGAGGCCGCCCGGGCTGGTGAACAGGGTCGCGGATTTGCCGTCGTCGCTGACGAGGTACGCAAGCTCGCCGAACGCACCACCTTGTCGACGCAGGAAATCGCCAGCATGATCGGCGGCATCCAGGATGGCTCCCAACAAGCCGTGGTCGCCATGGAAGAAGGGGTTGCCCGGGTCAACGAGGGTGTCGTTCGCGCCGGCCAGGCTGGCGATGCCATCGGGCAAATTCGTGAGGGATCGGGTCGTACCGTCGATGCCATCAACGAGATCAGCGACTCGCTGCGCGAACAAAGCGCCGCCAGTACCGAAATCGCCCAGCGCGTCGAAGGCATTGCCCAGATGGCCGAGGAAAACAGCGCCACATCGCAAACGACGGCGCAGACGGCTCACCACCTCAAGGATCTGGCAACCCGCCTTGAGCACGACATCGACCGCTTCCGGCTGAACTGACCCAACCGGGTTTAACCGGATATCAGCAGATCAAACGGCCGGACTGGATACGCAACGTCCGGCCGCAACGCGCGGCAATGGCCTCGTCATGCGTGACAAGCAGCAGGGTGGTGCCCCGGTGGGCATTGAGGTCGAACATCAGTTCGATGATCTGCTGGCCGGTTGCCGCATCGAGATTGCCGGTCGGTTCATCGGCCAGCACCAGTCGAGGGTTCGGCGCAAAAGCGCGAGCCAGGGCAACGCGTTGCTGCTCGCCGCCGGAGAGGTGCTTGGGATAGTGCTTCAGGCGATGGCCAAGGCCGACACGCTCCAGCCACTCGCGGGCCAATGCGCCAGCCTTGTCGGCACCCGCCAACTCCAGGGGCAGCATGACATTCTCCACCGCTGTCAGCGACGGCAGTAGCTGGAAGGACTGGAAGACGAAACCGAGTAGGCGGCCGCGCAAGCGGGCACGTTGGTCTTCGTCGAGGGCATTCAGCGATTCACCGTCGAGACGCACCTCGCCGCAGGTCGGTTCATCCAGGCCGGCGAGCAAGCCGAGCAGGGTCGACTTGCCGGAACCGGAGGCACCAACGATGGCCACCGTTTCGCCCGGCATGACCGCAAAGGAAATATCCTGCAGAATCGTCAGTGGCATGCCGCCGTTATCGACGGTTTTGCCCAATCCCGAGACTTCAATTACCGATCTGTCTGCCATGCGGTTCGCCTTATTCCTGTTCGCCCTGCTCTTTTCAATGCTGCCGGCCCACGCCGCCAAAACCGTTCTGGTCATGGGCGATTCGCTCTCTGCCGGCTACGGCATCCGGCCGGAACAGGCCTGGCCAGCCCTGCTTGGGCAGCGGCTGACCGAAAAGCGCCTCGATTATAGCGTCGCCAACCTGTCGATTTCCGGCGAAACCACAGCCGGCGGCCGCTCCCGCCTCGATGCCGCACTCAAGGCCCACCGGCCGGCCGTGGTGGTCATCGCCCTGGGTGCCAACGACGGCTTGCGCGGCCTGCCGTTGGCCCAGATGCGCGACAACCTGGGCGCCATGATCGAAGCCGCCCGTACCGCTGGCGCCCGCGTCGCCCTGGCCGGCATGCGCCTGCCACCCAACTATGGCCCCTACGCCAATGATTTCCAGCGCAGCTTCGTGGATATCGCCAAAGACAAAAAGGTGCCGCTGGTCGAATTTCTACTTGAACCGGTAGCAGCCCAGCAGCGCTATTTCCAGGCCGACAACCTGCACCCGGTAGCCGAGGCGCAGCCGCTCATCCTCGACCACATCTGGCCGACCCTCGCCCCCCTGTTAAAATAACCGGATGAAGCGCACCCAGCCCACCGTAGCCGACATTGCCGCCTACGACGAAATCATCGACGTCCGTTCACCCGCCGAGTTTGCCGAAGACCACATCCCCGGCGCCATCAATTGCCCGGTACTCGACGATGCGCAACGGGCCGAGGTTGGCACCCTGTACAAGCAGGTTTCGCCTTTCGAAGCCAAGAAAGTGGGCGCAGCGCTGGTTTCCGAAAACATTGCCCGCCACCTGAAGACGCATTTCCTCGACCGTCCGCGCAACTGGAAACCGCTGATCTACTGCTGGCGCGGCGGCGACCGCAGCGGCTCGATGACCACCGTCTTCCGCGCCATCGGCTGGCAGGTCGGCCAACTGGACGGTGGCTACAAGGCCTGGCGCCGCCATGTCATCGAAATGCTGGAAACCCTGCCTGCCCGTTTCCGTTTCCAGGTCGTCTGCGGAGCGACGGGAAGCGCCAAGACCGGCATTCTGCAGGCCATCGGCCAGCGCGGCGAGCAGGTACTCGATCTCGAAGGACTGGCCAGCCACAAGGGCTCGGTGCTCGGCATCCTGCCCGGGCAGCCGCAACCGGCGCAAAAATGGTTCGAAACCAGCCTGCTGCAGGCCCTGCAGGCGCTCGACCCGAGCCGGCCGGTTTACGTCGAGGCGGAAAGCCGCAAGATCGGGAACCTGCACGTGCCGGAGGCGCTCATCCGGCAGGTACGTGCCGGCGACTGCCTGAATGTCGAAGCCACGCTGGACGCCCGCGTCGATTTCCTGCTCCGCGACTATGCCTATTTCTTCGACCTGCCGGACTTGCTCAACCACCGACTGGAGGCGCTACACGCCCTGGTTGCCGGCGAAACGCTGAACCGCTGGAAAGGCTACGTGAGCACAGCCGATTGGCCGGCCCTGGTGCGCGAACTGCTCGAACTGCATTACGACCCGCTCTACCAGCGCTCGCAGGATCACAACTTCACCGGCCTACGGCACCCGGAAAACTTCACCACCGACGATCTGTCGCCAGCCGGTATCGCCCGCCTGGCCGAGGCCATCGTTCAAGCCCGCAAGGCGCAAATCGCCTGACGCATGGCCGGCTTGGGCTCAGCAACATAGCCCTCCACGAAGTCGATTTCCTGCAAGCCGGCCGCGGCGGCAATCTGCCGTAACTCGCCCGGCTGCAGCAAAAAGGCCGGACTCGATGGTTTGCCGTAGGCCTCGTTGCCGACCATGAAGGTTTCGTAAATCAGCACGCCACCCGGCGCCAGCAAGGCCAGCACATCGGGCAACCTGTGCCGCCACAGGTAGTTGGTGACGACAATGCCGGCGAATGACCGGCCGGCCAGCGGCCATGCTTCGCCCTCCAGGTCGAGTTGTTCCGGGGTGATCCCCGGCATGCCCTGCAAACCTGCGATCGCGGCCGCGTCGCGGTCGACAGCAACAACCGCATAGCCCAGCCCGGCCAGGTAACGGGCATGCCGCCCGCTGCCGCAGGCCAGATCGAGCACCTTGCCGCCCGGGGCGATTCGCCCGGCATGCCGCGCCACCCAGGGCGAAGGCGGTATGATCGCAGGGATTTCATTCATGGAGGCAGTCATGTCGGGCATCGTCGTCGTTGCAGAAAATGGGAAGGGAAGATACCAGCAGGCCATCACCGCCGGCCAGCACCAGTTGATCGCCGACGAACCGGCAAGCATGGGCGGCGCCGACGCCGGCCCGGCCCCTTTCGATTTCATCATGGCCGGCCTGGGCGCCTGCACCTCGATGACCCTGCGCATGTATGCCGAACGCAAAGGCCTGGCACTAACCGGGATCAGCGTGGCGCTGAGCCACGAGAAGGTTGAAAGCGACGGCGTGCAGCGCGACTGCATCCACCGCACCATCACGCTGGATGGCGAGCTCAGCGCGGAGCAACGACAGCGCCTGCTGGAGATCGCCAACAAATGCCCGGTGCATCGCGCCTTGTCGCAATCGTTCATGCTCGATTGCGTACTTTCCACAGGCTAAATAACCCTATTCCGCCAATGACATTAGAGGGTCGTTGTGCCAAAATTCTGCATTGCACAATAACAGGCTGACAAGGGGTTTGCCATGTTGGAACAGCACTATCTCACCGCGCTTTTCGAGCCGAAATCCGTTGCCGTGATCGGCGCGTCCGACCGTGAAAATTCGGTTGGCAACATCATCTTCAAGAACATCCTCAGCTCGGGCTACAAGGGGCGGCTTTACGCCATCAACCCCAAGCACGACACCATCCAGGGCCAGCAGGCTTACAAGTCGATCGAGGAAATCGGTGCCCGCGTCGAGATGGCCGTCATCGCCACCCGGCCGCAGACCGTGCCGCAACTGATCGAGCAGTGCGGCCGCAGCGGTGTACGCAACGTCATCATCATTGCTGCCGGCTTCTCGGAGGCCGGCCACATCGGTGCGGCGCTGGAGCGCAAGGTGCTGGAGATCGCCCGTTCCTACAACGTGCGCATCCTCGGCCCGAACTGCCTGGGCATCATCCGCCCCGAACTTGGCCTCAATGCCACTTTTACCAAGATATCCGCCAAGGCCGGCAACCTGGCTCTCGTCTCGCAGTCCGGCGCCATGTGCTCCGCCGTGCTCGACTGGGCCAAGGCCAACGATGTCGGCTTCTCGTCGGTGATTTCCATCGGCATGACCGCCGACGTGGATTTCGGCGAAATCCTCGACTACCTGATCTACGACAGCCGCACGCACTACATCCTGATGTACGTCGAAGGCATCCGTAACGCCCGCCGCTTTATGAGCGCCATGCGTTCCGCCGCCCGCATCAAGCCGATCATCCTGCTCAAGGCCGGCCGCCACGAGGCGGGCGCCATGGCCACCGCCACCCACTCCGGCATGGCCGCCGTTTCCGATACCGTGTTCGACGCCGCCGTGCGCCGGGCCGGCGTGGTGCGCGTCCAGAACGTCGGCCAGCTGTTCTACGCGGCCAAGGCGCTGGCTTCCAAGTTCCGTCCGCTCGGCAACCGCCTGGCCATCATCACCAACGGCGGCGGCCCGGGCGCCATGGCGGCCGACCGTGCCGGCGACATGGGCATCCCGCTGGCCGAGCTGACCAACGAGACGATGGCGGTACTGAACAAGGCGCTACCGACCAACTGGTCGCACGCCAACCCCATCGACATCGGCGGCGATGCAACGCCGGAGCGCTATCGCGATGCGATCATGGCCGTCACGCACGACGCCAATGTGGATAGCACGCTGGTCATGCTGTCGCCGCAGGCGATGACCGATCCGCTGGCCGTCGCCCAGGCGATCATCGAGGTGGCCGACAAGCTGAACCGCTCGCTGATCTGCTGCTGGATGGGCGAAGACCAGGTGCGCGAGGCACGCAAGCTGCTCGAAGACGCCGGCATCCCGGCCTTCCGCATGCCGGAAACCGCCATCGA
>CAZDRS010000052.1:0-13204 GCA_964507585.1 uncultured Dechloromonas sp. | reverse complement strand
GGCCAGACTGGCCACCCGAGCTGAAGGCGATGAATTCATCACGCTTGCCGGTCGGGACGTAGGTCTTGGACGCAGCCAGCAGATCCTGTTGGCTGAGGTTGCGACGCTTCATCACGTCCTGCAGCGATTCAGCGGACATCGCCGTGCCGGCAAAACCCAGAGCCAGCAGCAGTGCGGTGGTTTTCACTGCGAATTTACTCATAACAATTTCTCCCAAATCAAGAAGTCAGAACTTCCATTTCCCCCATCGTCACCTGCGACACAGTGTCGCTGCGACAATTTGCCGCACACTGTATGCCTCGCTGATTACGAAAGAATTGATCTTTGTTAAATTCCACTTCCCGTTATCGTTCAAAATGCACGCTCCCCAACGGTCTTGACCTTTGAAGCATCTTCGTGAACAAGAAAATATTGATTGATCTGATCGGCATGGAATTGATCGCGCTGGTCG
This sequence comes from uncultured Dechloromonas sp., assembly GCA_964507585.1. Lineage (GTDB taxonomy): Bacteria > Pseudomonadota > Gammaproteobacteria > Burkholderiales > Rhodocyclaceae > Azonexus. The sequence continues at coordinate 12,753 of CAZDRS010000052.1, read as the reverse complement.
TGGTCATCGGCTACAAAATGTCGCCGATACTGCTGCCGAAAGCCGATCTGACCGTTTTGCCAGATCCAGCCTGCAATCTGCAGAAACAGGCGTGTGCCGTGGCGCTGCCTTCCGGTGGTACGGTCGAGCTATCGTTGGGCGCCAAGCCGGTGCCGCTGGTCAAGCCTTTCGCCGTTCAGGTCAGGGCGAGCGGGGTCAAGCCAGCCCGGGTCGAGGTTGATTTTGCCGGCGTGGACATGAACATGGGTTACAACCGCCCCGAGTTGCAGAGTAGCGGGGAGGGGCGCTTTGTCGGCGAGGCGACTTTGCCGGTTTGTATCACCGGCCATATGGATTGGCAGGCAACGGTGCTGGTCGAGGTGGGGCGCGAACGAATCGCCGTGCCTTATCGCTTTACCACGGGAGAACATGAGTAATGGGTGAGCGTTTGCTGGGGTTAACTGCCATCGTGCTGGCCGTCATCATTGCCGGGGTGGCGCTGTTCTGGCAGCCGGAGGCACCCGAACGGCCCTTGCCCAGGGCGCCCATCGTGGCTGGCGGCGACTTCACCATGCAGTCTGCCAGCGGCCCGGTTTCACTCAGCAACTATCGCGGCAAGCTGGTGCTCGTTTATTTCGGTTACACCTATTGCCCGGATATTTGCCCGACAGCGCTGGCGGCCACGGCCGAGGGTTTGAAGCAGTTGGCGCCGGAAGAACAGGCCAGGGTGGCAATGATTTTCGTGTCCGTCGACCCGAAGCGCGATACGCCGGAACGATTGAAGGAGTACGTCGAGTTTTTCCATCCGTCCATTGTCGGCGTGACGGCGAGTGCCGATGTGCTTGCCGAAGCCGCCAAGCGCTACGGTGTTTTCTATGCCGAGCAGAAGGTGGAAACGGCGGGGGGCGGCTATGTCGTGGATCATTCCTCGGACATTTTCATCGTCGCACCCGATGGCCGGGTAGTCGGCAAGATCGCCCACGGCACACCGCCGGATCAGGTGGTTGTTGCCGTTCGCAAATATTTGAACCAACCGTAAAGGAGTAGATGTCCATGAAGAAAATTTCCCTGTTCGCTGCCAGCCTGCTCTTTTCAGCCGGGGTTCTTGCCGCGGCGGCCGACAACATTGCGGTTCAGGATTCCTATGTTCGCCTGGCGCCGCCCAATGCCCCGGCGACCGGAGCGTTCATGGTGATCAAGAACAATGGCGACAAGGATGTGAAGGTGGTCAAGGCCGACAATGCCGCTTCCAGGGTAACTGAACTGCACACCCACCTGAACGAGGGTGGCGTAATGAAGATGCGTCCGGTGTCGGGCATCGAGATCAAGGCCAAGGGTGAGGCCGTGCTCAAGCCGGGCGGCCTGCATATCATGCTGATTGACCTCAAGGCGCCGATGAAGGAGGGCGATATGGTGCCGATTACCCTGACTTTCGACGATGGCAGCAGCAAGCAGGTCGATGCCAAGGTCGTGCGCCCGATGGCTGCACCGATGCCGATGGGCGAGCACAAGCACTAAACCGTTGTCGGGCAGCATGAGGCCGTCGAATGCCGGGCATTCGACGGCCTTTGTTTTGCCGCCTTAATCGGCTTGCAGGGCGGTCAGGGCGGCGATGGGCGCGTTCAGTACGATCTGTTCGGCCGGCATTGGGCGAGCCATGAAATAGCCTTGGGCGAAATCGCAGCCGAGAGCCGTTAGCGCGGCGAACTGCTCGGCTGTCTCGACGCCTTCGGCAATTACCAGCAAGCGCAGGCTGTTGGCCAGGGCAATGATGGCGGTGACGATGGCGCGGTCGTTTTCGTTGCTCGTCATGTCGGTGATGAACGAGCGGTCGATCTTCAGGGTGTCGACCGGGAAACGCTTGAGATAGGCCAGGCTGGAGTAGCCGGTGCCGAAGTCGTCGATGGATAGCCGGAAGCCGCGAGCGCTCAGTTCCTGCAGGGTGCCGAGAGCCAGTTCGCCATCCTGCATGATGACGGTTTCGGTGATTTCCAGTTCGAGCCGCTCCGGGGTTAGCTGGTATTCATTCAGTACGCGGCAGATGCTGTCACTCAAACCGGGGTCGTTGAACTGGATCGGCGACAGGTTGAGGGCCAGCACCGGCGGCTGCAGCCCCTGGTCGAGCCAGGTGCGCAGTTGGGCGCAGGCCTTGCGCAGCACGGCGGTGCCAATTTCGCCGATCAGTCCGCTTTCTTCGGCGACTGAAATGAAATTGGCCGGGCTGAGCAAGCCCTTGACCGGATGGCGCCAGCGGACGAGGACTTCGTAAGCGGTGGCGAGGCGGGTTTTCAGGTTGATGACGGGTTGGTAGTGCACCTCGAATTCGTCGCGGTCGACGGCGCGCCGCAAGTCGGACTCGATCTGGAAGTAATTGTCGGCTGCCGCATTCATCTCGGCCGTGAAGTAGCAGTAGGTGTTGCGGCCGTTAGCCTTGGCCCGGTACATGGCGGTGTCGGCATTGCGCATCAGGGCGTGCACGGTGACGCCGTCGTTCGGGTAGAAGCAGATGCCGATCGATGGCGTTACGAACAGTTCGTGCCCGTCGATGCGAATGGCCGGGCGCAAGGCTTCGAGAATCTTGGAAGCCAGCTTGCCGGCCAGTGCCTCGCTGTGTTTCAGCGGCAGGACGATCATAAATTCGTCGCCCCCCAGTCGGGCCACCGTGTCGTTGGCGCGCAGGGCATCGGTCAGCCGCCCGGCGACGGTCTTGAGCAAGGTGTCGCCGATGTGGTGGCCGAGCGAATCGTTGATGGTCTTGAAGCGGTCAAGGTCGATGAAGAGCAGGGCGACTTTGGTGTCGTCACGGGCCGCATTGTCCATGGCGTCACCGAGGCGCTGCTGCAGCAGCGTGCGGTTGGCCAGGCCGGTCAGGGCATCGTGGTGTGCCAGGTAGCGCAGCTTGGCCTCGATGCGGCGGCGTTCGAGCACTTCGCTTTCGAGCTCGCTGGTACGTTCCTTGACGCGCAGTTCCAGTTCGTTGCGCGAACGGAGCAGGGCGTTCTCGGCATGCTTGCGCTCGGTGATGTCGCTGGCGACGAAGAGGAAGCCCTTGGTGTGATTGTCTTCACGGTGCAAGGCGGAAATGGACAGTTCGACAGTGAAGTGCGTGCCATCCTTGCGGCAGAACGTCCATTCGCCCTGATCCACCGAGCCAAGGCGAACCTTGGCCAACAGCGTATCAACCGGGTTGGGGGCGCGAAAGCCTATTTCCCGCGTCAGCTTGCGGTGGCGGTCAGCCAGTTCGTTGGGGAGCAGGAAGCAGTCGACCGGTGTCTGGCCGAGCAGTTCGGTGCTCGAATAGCCGAGCATTTGCTCGGTGGCCGGGTTGCTGGAGAGGATTCTTCCGTCGGTGTCGGTCGACAGGATCATCAGCTTGGCGCTGTTGAGGATGGCCCGTTGCAGCATGACCGATTCGCGTAGGGAATCCTCGACGACCTTGCGCGAGGTGACGTCTTCGAAATTCCAGATCGAGCCGTCGTTGGGGTGTGCCGGGTCGATGGCGCGCCCGGTGATGCGCATCCAGACAGGGTCGCCGTTGCGACGGCGATGCACCATTTCGGAAACGAAGGTTTCACCGCGCCCGATTACCTCGTAGCATGAGGAACCCAGTTGGGCATGCGATTCGTCGGAGAAGTAGGTGATGCGGGTCGGTTTCCCGGTCAGTTCGCCCGGGCCATAGCCGTACAGTTCCTCGAAACGGCGGTTGCAGTGTTCGAATACCCGGTTGCGAATGAAGGCGATACCGACGACGCAATGGTCGAAAATCAACCGCTGGTCGACATAGGCCTTCTTCAGTTCCTCTTCCGATTGCTTGTAGGCGGAGCGATCTTCGAGAATCCAGAAGATGCCCCGGGATGGATCGCTGGCGTCGGCGGTGTAGCCAATCAGGTTGATCCAGGCATCGGTGCCGTCCTGGCGCCGCATGTACAGTTCGGTCTGGAAAGGCTTGCCCTGCAGCAGGAAGGGGGCGGCCTGGCGGTTGAGGGCCTCGAATTCGTCCGTGGAGCGGTAGAGGACGGCGCTGTCGGCACCGATGCCGCTGCTGGCGGTAAAGCCGAACAGTTCGCCAAAGCGCTGGTTGTAGCGCGTCAGTTTGCGGTCGCGGGTGATGGCGATGCCGACCGAGGCATTGCTCATCAGGGCTTCCATTTCCTGCGCCGATTTATGCAGCGCATCGCGGGCTTCGACCGCTTCGGATATGTCCTCGGCGATCCAGACGATGCCCCGGCTTTCGTCTTCCGGGTCGATCGCCTTGCCGAACAGATGGCACCAGATCAAGCTGCCATCCTGTTTCTTGAGCTGGATGGTGGTGTCGAAAGGCTTGCCGACCGACAGGGCAGGCATGGCGCGGCGGGCCAGGTCTTCGTAGGCCTCCAGCGATGCATGCAGGTCGGTGACGTTTTTGCCGCGCAGTTCGCCCGGTGCGTAGCCGGCCATTTCCTCGAAGCGCCGGTTGCTGCGCAATACGCTGCGCTTGTTGACGAAAGCGATGCCGACCGAGGCATTGTCAAAGATGGTCTGCAATTCGCGCAGGGTTTCCTGCAATTGCAGTTCTGCCTGCTTGCGGGCGGTGATGTCGGTCAGAATCCAGATCGTACCTTCAGCCGGATTCTTGGGGGCGATCAGGTAGGCAACAGCCTCGACCCAGATCGTGTGGCCATCCTGGTGGCAAAGCTCCAGTTCCTGGTGGAAGGACTGGCCGGAGAGCAGCACGGGCCCGGCAACTTGGCCGAGCGTTTCATGGTCGGCATCCGACGCAAAAAAGATGCGAGTCGGGCTGCCGATGATATTTGATTTTATTCCAAATGTTTTTACGAAATGATTGTTGTAGCGAACTATTTCTTTATTTTTTGTGTAAAGAATCCCTACGGGCGCGTTGTTCATCAGCGCCTCATACTCCTGTTTTGCATCCAGCAATTAAGTCTCCGAATTTGGTGTGTTTGACTATTTTTTTATTTATTGATGCTTGTTTTGTAAGTCTATTTTCTTTGTTTCAGCCGTACAAGACTATTTTTGCTCGCTCGTTCATGTATTAAAAATTATGAATTTCCATGCTGTTTTGCGATTTTTCTGCCGATATGCCATATGTTGATCCGATGAATACGGCCAAACCGCTTCTGGCAGAGGAAGATCGTGCTGTTTGCTGATCCCGGCTGTGGGCCTGTGATAGGCTTGCTTCCTGGTTTTTCTGATTGAGCGAGCATGAGTTCAGGAAGTATCTCTACCCCCGAAATCGTCGCAGCCGTTGTCTTTGCACTGGCTGTCTTGCATACCTTCTCGACCAAGGTATTTGCCCATCTGGCCCATTCCCAGCCGCGGCATGCCGGACTTTGGCATCTGCTGGCCGAGGTCGAGGTGGTGTTCGGCTTCTGGGCTTTCGTTCTGGTCATTGCGTTGATCGGGCTGACCGGCAAGACGGATGCGGTCGACTATATGGAAAGCCGCAACTTCACGGAGCCGATGTTCGTTTTCGTGATCATGGTGATCGCTGCCAGTCGTCCGGTGCTTGAAACCTGCGCTAGCGTGGTGCGCGGATTGTCCCGCTTGCTGCCAGGAGCGCAGGCGCCGGTCGTGTATTTCTTTTGCCTCTCGTTGATACCGCTGCTCGGTTCGTTCATTACCGAACCGGCCGCCATGACGCTGGCGGCCCTGATGCTGCGGGATCGCTATTTCGCCAATGGAGGATCGGATCGCTTCAAGTACGCCACGTTGGGGGTGTTGTTCGTCAATGTCTCGATCGGGGGCACCCTGACCAGTTTCGGTGCACCGCCGGTGCTGATGGTCGCAGCAACCTGGCAGTGGGATACGAGCTTCATGTTTACGACGTTTGGCTGGAAGGCCGGGCTGGCCGTGGCGGTCAATGCCCTTGCCTGCGCGCTGATCTTCCGTAGGGAACTGGGCAGCCTGCCCGAGGTGCGAGGCGAAAGCGGTGATGCGCCTGTGCCCCTTTCGGTGGCGCTCATCCACTTGGCCTTTTTGGTCGGGGTGGTGGTTTTTGCCCATCATCCGGCCATTTTTATGGGCTTGTTCCTCTTCTTTCTGGGTTATGCCGAGGCTTACGCGCGTTACCAGAATCGCTTGATCTTGCGCGAAGGGCTGTTGGTGGCATTTTTCCTGGCCGGGTTGGTGGTTCTTGGCGGGCTGCAGCAGTGGTGGTTGCAGAAAACCCTGCTCGGCGTCGAGCCGACATTGCTCTTTTTCCTGGCCACCGGCATGACGGCCATTACCGACAATGCGGCACTGACCTACCTGGCTTCGCTGGTACAGGGTGTCACGCCGGCTTTCCAGTATGCCGTGGTGGCCGGTGCGGTGACCGGGGGCGGTCTGACCATCATTGCCAATGCGCCAAATCCGGCCGGCGTGGCCATTCTGAAATCGAGTTTTACGGACGAGTCGGTGAGCCCCCTGGGGCTATTGCTGGCCGCCTTGCCGCCGACCGTGGTGGCGGCGCTGGCCTTCATGCTGTTGTAGGCGGCTGGCGGCTCAGTTCTTGACCGGCCGCTTGGAAAGCTTGCGCTGCAGGGTGCGCCGATGCATTTTCAGGGCCCTGGCCGTCGCCGAAATATTGCCGTCGTTTTCGTTCAGGATGCGCTGGATGTGCTCCCACTCCAGGCGGTCGACGGAGAGCGGTTCGTCCGAGATGGGAACGTCGAAATCGGGGCTGGCATCTTCGTCGAAGGCGGAGAGAATGGCTTCGACTTCGACCGGCTTGGCCAGGTACTGGATCGCGCCCAGCTTGACCGCATCGACTGCGGTGGCAATGCTGGCATAGCCGGTCAGCACGACGATGCGGCAGTCCGGTACGATATCCAGCAGTTGTGGGATCAGGGCAAGGCCGGAGCTACCGTTCAGATTGAGGTCGAGAACCACCCGCTCGGGTTTGATTTCGCGAGCCTTGGTCAGTGCTGTGGTGGTGTCCAGGGCGCCACAGGCTTGCTGGCCGCGCCGCTCCAGCGTACGAACCAGGATGGCGTTGAAGCTGGGGTCGTCGTCGATGACGAGCATGGCAGGATTCATGGTTGCACTCTCGGCAGTTCAATGCGGGCGATGGCGCCGCCGTCGTCGGGGTTGAGCAGGGAAAGGCGACCGCCGAGTTGTTCGATGGCGGTTCGGGTCAGTACCAGGCCGACGCCGCTGCCGCGTTCGTGGGGCGCGAAACTGCTTTGTCCGCCAGCACGGAGTACGTGCGGCGGGAAACCGGGGCCGTGGTCACGGATATCGATGCACAACGTGTCGTCACCCCAGGCCAGGTGAATTTCCAGCGGGGTAGGTGTGGCGTTGGCGGCATTGTTGAGCAGGTTGAGCACGGCCTGTTCGAGGCGCGGGTCGGCAGTTATTTTGGGCGGCTCTCCCGCACTGTCCACGATCAGGCGGCTATTGGCCTGGGGGCGGCTGGCGTGCCAGTGTTGGCGCAGGTTTTCCAGCCAGTGGTGGATGGATAGCCGAGCGGCGTTTTCCAGGCGTTCGGCACCGGCACGGCGCGACAGACCGGTGATGATCTGCTTGCAAACGCCGATTTGCTGGCGGAGCAGGGCGATATCCTCGCGGGCACTCTCGCTCAGCGCAGGATCGTTGGCCAGTTCGCCGGCCAGCAGGGCCATGGTGCCGAGCGGGGTGCCCAGTTCGTGCGCTGCACCGGCCGCCAGGGTGCCCATGGCCACGACGCGTTCGTCGCGCAGGGCCTGCTCGCGTGCTTCGGCCAGTTCGGCGTCGCGCTCGCGAATCTGCTGGGTCATGCGGACGATGACCCAGCCGATGATGGCTGTCGAAATGACGAAAATGAGCCACATCCCGATCAGGTGCAGGCGGGTGGCGCGGGTCGCGTCGCTGATTTGCAGCGGGATGAAATAGATCATCAGCCCGGAGTAGGCGACGATGGCGGTGGCGCTGATGGTGGCGACGCAACGTGCCGGGAGGGTTAGCGCGGCGACGGCTACCGGCGGCAGGAGCAGCGAGACCAGCGGATTGGCGGCGCCGCCGCTGAAAAATACGATGGCGGAAAGGGTGCCGATGTCGAACAGCAATTGGGTGAACAGTTCCCCGGTGCTGATGGCCTGGCTGTTCATTGCACGCCATTGGGCGACGGCGTTGAACACGAGGGCGACGACTATAATGCCGAGCAGCGGAACTTGCGGAATGGGAATGTCGAGCGTGCCCGGAACGATCAGGACGAGCAAGACCAGGATAGCCAGTACGATCCAACGCCCGGCGACCAGGCGACGCAGATTGGCCAGATGGTCGGTGCTTTCTTCGGTGCATGCGGAAATTACCATGGCCCGAATTATGCGTGATTTGTGTCAATTACCGTTCGCGATTGCGGTGCGACAATTCGCCGCAGTCAAATTAGGAGTTATGTGCATGTCGATGTCCCTGCGTATCCCGCTTCTCGTTGCAGCCCTCTGTTTTGGCGGCGCAGCGCTGGCTGCCGATCTGGAAAAAGGCAAGGAAATCAATGGTACTTGTGCTGCCTGCCACAGCGATAACGGCCAGGGCGGCAAGAAAGGCGAGTATCCGCGCATCGCCGGTCAACAGACCAGGTACATTGAATCCCAGTTGAAGAATTTCCGGGCGAGGACGCGGGTCAATATTCCGATGTTCCCTTATACCCAGGAGCGCGAGCTTTCCGATGCGGATATCAAGGATATCGCGGCCTATCTGAACGGCATCAAGCTCGATACCAAGATGCCGACCTATACGGGTAGCGAGGATGCGCTGACCCGCTTGCTGATGGCCGAGAAGGTGATGATCATTCCGCGGGCCGAGGGCGACCTGGCCAACGGCGAGAAGATTTTCCAGAAACAGTGCGCAGGCTGCCATGGCAAGATGGGCAAGGGAAAGGGCATGTTCCCGATGCTCGTCGGGCAATACACCAACTATCTGCAGCGCCAGGTTGATCTCTACCTGAAGGGCGACCGGCCGCACGATGAGGAAGGCACCGTCGGTGTCCTCAATGGCCTCAAGGCGCAGGATATCCAGGATATCCTGGCCTATCTCACTTCGATTCAGGAAACCGAACAATGAAACAGCTTTCGCTACTCCTGCTGGCCTTGATGACCGCTACCGGTGCGCTGGCCCATGGTCATCCCGCTCCGGTCGACGACAGCATGCCGGATGCGCAGAAGATACGTTTTTGCGAACGGGTGCGCGATCATGCGCTGCAGGCCTTCTACAACCGCGACCGGGGGCGCCCGATGAAGTTGTTCGATGAAGATGGCAGCGATGGGCCGCGTATCACCAACATCATCATCAAGCGCATCTACGAAGAACCGCAGATTTCCAGCCCGAAGAAGGCGGAAACCTTCGGTCGGGCGACCTGCAACGAGTTGATGGGTACGAAGAACCTGCCGTCAGAGTAAGAAGGGGATGAAGCGCTTGGTACGCTGCATGTAGGTGGCGTACTCCTCGCCAAAATAGGCGAGGCATTCCCGTTCGTCGGTGGTTGCGGTCAGCCAGAAGGCGACCGAGGCGATAGCCACCAGCAGGGTGCCGGGCAGGCTGGGATCCTGGAAGAAAGCTCCCCAGGCCAGCGCCAGTAGCGAGGCGTACATCGGGTGGCGGATGTAGCCGAAAATTCCGTGCGATACGAGTTGCGTCGTTTTCTCGAATTCGTAGAACGATGCGTCGTCACGCTTGGCATCGGGGGCGCCATCGCGTTTGAGCGTCGAGACGCCGAGGACGACCAGAACGATGCTGAGCAGCATGAGCAGCCAGGAGGCCGTCTGGTGCAGTGAGGAGGGATCGTTACCCCACACCGCGTGGTTCATGGTCAGCAGGCCAAGGATGGCCTCCCAGCCGAAGAAACGATAGAAGCCGTGGCTGCCCGGCTTGCTCAGGGGCTTGCGCGACCACCAGACAAGAACGACCGAGCCGGCCAGGAAAAGGTAGAGGTCGGTCATGTCAGTCGGCAAAGGCGCAGGTCAGGGCGGCGATCATGTAGCCATGGTCGAGTACGCCGGCACTCTCCCGGATGCTGTGCATGGCCCACATCGGCGAACCGACATCGACGCTGGCGATGCCCAGTCGCGCCGCGACGATGGGGCCGATGGTACTGCCGCAACCGAGGTCAGTGCGATGGGCATATTGCTGGCAAGGTACGCCGGCCTTGTCGCAGATTGCCATGAAACGGGCTGCCGTATCGGCATTGGTGCTGTAGCGCTGGTTGGCGTTGCTCTTGATCACAGGGCCGCCATTGATCAGGGCGTGATGGCAGGGCTCGTAGGCGGCCGGGAAGTTCGGATGCCAGCCGTGCGCCATGTCGGCGCTGATGAAGAAGCTGCGGGCCAGCATGCGGCGCTGATCCTCGCCATCCAGCCCGGCATTGCCGGCCAGTCGGGCGATGATGTCGGCTACGAAGCTGCCGCCGGCGCCGGCGGCACTCTCGCTGCCCACTTCCTCATGGTCGAAGAACGCGCACAGGCATGTCGCAGCCGGGTTGGCCGTGGCGAGCAGGGCGCTCAGAGCAGCGTGGCAGGAGGCGAGGTTGTCGAGCTGGCTGTCGGCGATGAATTCGCGCTCGGTACCCCATAGTGCACCTTTTTGCGTGTCGTAGGCGTTCAGTTCCCAGGTCAGCAGGTCGGCCGGCTCGACGCCGAGCGTATCGGCGATCGGCTGGCGAAAACGCAACTCGGCCTTTGTGCCATCCTCGGCTATGCCCAGCAGCAAGGGCAATTCGGTTTGCTTGTTGAACTTCAGGCCGCTTTCGTTGACCTCGCGGTTCATGTGGATGGCCAGGTTGGGCAGGCGGAGCAGCGGGTCGGCGAAGCGTACCAGCCGGCTTGCCAGGCCATTGGCCGTGCGCACCGTGACGCGCCCGGCCAGCGACAGGTCGCGGTCAGCGAAGGTGGCGAGGATGGGGCCGCCATAGACTTCGACGCCGAGCCGCAGCATGCCGCCGACCGCCTCGGCCGGTTTGGGCTTGATCCGCAGGCCCGGCGAATCGGTGTGGGCACCGATGATGCGCAGGCCTTGTTCCGCCAGCGGCTGGCTGCCGACAATGAAAGCGATGATCGACGAGCCGCCACGCACCACGTAGCGCTTGTCGCCGGCCTGCAACGACCAGCGTTCAGTCTCCTGCAAAGGCGTGAAACCGGCTGCTTGCAGCCGTTGTTCGCAGGTGCCGACTGCGTGCCACGGGCTGGGGCTGGCGTCGATGAAGTCGAGCAGATCCTGGGCTTGCTGGCGGGCGGTGTCGGGAATCGTCATGGTGTTTTTGGTTGCAGCAGTTCGATCAGCAGGTGGGCAATCCGCGCATCATAAAGCATGGCGATATGGCCGACCGGCGGTAGTTCGATGTCCTGAGCGCCGGGCAGGCGCTGGTTGTCCTGTGGCATCACGTAATTGTCGTAGGCATTGCGCAGGCTGATGGCGGGCACGCTCAGCGGTTCGGCTGCCATGTCCTGCAGCCACAGCGAGCCGGTGGTCATTTCGCGCGAATTCTGGCCGAAGCCGATCTGGCTCAGGTCGCTGCCCTGATGCGGGGTGGCCAGCGTGATCAGGCGGGCGACCCGTTCGTTGCCGTGGCGGGCCAGGTAGCAACGGGCGATCAGGCCGCCCATGCTGTGGCAGATCAGGGTGAGTTGCGGGCTGCCGGTGGCGGTGCAGACTTCCTCTATCCGCCGGTTGAGGATGGGCTCCAGGCGGCCTAGGCTGATGTATGGCGGGGCGAGGCTGACGCTGGCAACGGTATGGCCGGCTGCTTCCAGGCGGCGGCGGAGCAGCCACCAGACGCCCCGGCTGCAGCCGTAGCCATGCACCAGCAGGATCGGTTGCCTGCCCGGAGTCAGTCGGTCGGCCGGCATCCACAGCCGTTCGAAGGGGATGACCAGCACGAAGGTGAGCAGGAAGGCGAGGTATTCGTCCCACATCAGGCGTGCCGTGCGGGCAAAGCCGAGGCGCGGTGCCGGCGAGGCGAGCGCCATGCCAAAGACCCAGGTGATGGCGTTGATGCCGACTCGGATGCCGAGCAGGCCACCGGCAGCGCCGACGATGGCAGCCGGCCAATCGGCATGCAGGAAGTGCCGGCCGACGAACAGGTAGCTGGCGATTTCCAGGCCGAGCCAGATCAAGAGGGAAATGGGAACCATGGCGACCTCAGGTGGTTTCCGTTGCCGGCTTGGGCAGCCAGATGCAGGCGCCCTTCGATTCCTTGTCGATGCCGGCCAGGTTCTTGGCGTGCTCGGCCAGTTCTTCCTCGGTGGCACGGCGCACGGTCAGCGGCTTGCGCTGCCGAACCTGGCCGTCGGCGCCGATCTTCGGGCGGGGGGCAGCGTCCGGTTCGATCATCAGGCTGTTCTGCCCGCGCGTCATGGCCAGGAAGACATCGGCCAGCAACTCGGTATCGAGCAGTGCGCCGTGCAGCGTGCGGGTCGAGTTGTCGATTTCGTAGCGTTCGCACAAGGCATCCAGGCTGTTGCGCTTGCCCGGGTGCAGTTCCTTGGCCATCCTCAGCGTGTCGGTCACGCCGTTGCAGATGGTTTCCACCGGCACGCGGTCGAGGCGGCGCAGTTCGGCATTGAGGAAGCCGATGTCGAACGGGGCGTTGTGGATGACCAGTTCGCCGCCACTGATGAACTCCAGGAATTCGTCGACGATGTCGGCGAACTTCGGCTTGTCGGCGAGGAATTCGAGCGTGATGCCGTGCACGGCCTGGGCGCCGGCATCGATTTCGCGTTCCGGGTTGATGTATTTGTGCAGATGGCGGCCGGTCAGCCGGCGGTTTTCCATCTCGATGCAGGCGACTTCGATGATGCGGTGGCCCGAGCGCGGGTCGAGGCC
>CAZDRS010000051.1:0-13426 GCA_964507585.1 uncultured Dechloromonas sp. | reverse complement strand
CGTACTTGGTCGACACGGTCGTGCCTTCGACCAGCGGCAGCAGGTCGCGCTGCACGCCCTGGCGCGACACGTCGGCGCCTTGCGCACCGGAACGGCCGGTGACCTTGTCGATCTCGTCGAGGAAGACGATGCCGTTCTGCTCGACGGCCTTGACCGCTTCCAGCTTCACTTCCTCGTCATTGACCAGGCGAGCGGCTTCCTCGTCAGTGAGCAGCTTGAGCGCTTCCTTGATCTTCAGCTTGCGCGATTTCTTCTTGCCGCCGCCCATGTTCTGGAACATGCCCTGGATTTGCTGGGTCAGTTCCTCCATGCCCGGCGGCGCAAAGATTTCGGCCTGCATACTCGGCGCAGCGACTTCGATATCGATTTCCTTGTCGTCCAGTTCGCCCTCGCGCAGCTTCTTGCGGAATTTCTGGCGCGTGGTGTTCTCCTCGCCGCCGGAGGAGGCGTTGTTCTCGGCAAAGAAGCCGGGGCTGCGGGCCGGCGGCAGCAGGACATCGAGGATGCGCTCCTCGGCGGCATCCTCGGCACGGGCACGCATGGCCTTCATGGCACGTTCGCGACCCGATTTGATGGCCATCTCGACCAGGTCGCGGATGATGGTTTCGACATCGCGGCCGACGTAGCCGACCTCGGTGAACTTGGTCGCCTCGACCTTGATGAAGGGCGCGTTGGCCAGGCGGGCCAGGCGGCGGGCGATTTCGGTCTTGCCGACACCGGTCGGGCCGATCATCAGGATGTTCTTGGGCGTGATTTCCTGGCGCAGCGGCTCGGCCACTTGCGAACGCCGCCAGCGATTGCGCAAGGCGATGGCCACGGCCTTCTTGGCGGCATTCTGGCCGACGATGTGCTTGTCCAGTTCGGAGACGATCTCCTTGGGCGTCATCGTGGTCATTCCAGCGTCTCCAGCGTGAAGTTGCGGTTGGTGTAGATGCACAGGTCGCCAGCGATTTCCAGCGACTTGGTGACGATGTCGAGTGGCGGCAGGTCGGTGTTTTCGAGCAGGGCGCGCGCCGCACTCTGGGCATAGGCACCGCCCGAACCGATGGCGACGATGCCCTGCTCCGGCTCCAGCACATCGCCATTGCCGGTGATGACCAGCGAGGACTCGCGATCGGCGACCGACAGCATGGCCTCCAGGCGGCGCAGGGCGCGGTCGGAACGCCAGTCCTTGGCCAGTTCGACGGCCGAGCGCACCAGATTGCCCTGATGCTTCTCCAGCTTGGCCTCGAAACGTTCGAACAGCGTGAAAGCATCTGCCGTACCGCCGGCGAAACCGGCCAGGATGCGGCCCTGATACAGGCGGCGAACCTTCTTGGCGGTTGCCTTGATGACGATATTGCCGAGCGTGACCTGACCGTCGCCACCCATGGTGACGCGGTTTCCCCGGCGCACCGACAGGATCGTCGTGCCGTGATATTGCTCCATGTTTCTTCCTGAATTAAGACTTGGGAACGATGATGCGCGCCTGCTTGTTGAGACCGACAACGGCCATCAGCTCGGCGATGAGATGGTTCGGACTGCGGATGATGACTTCGCGCCCGGCTGCCTTGATCGGGGCCAGGCGATTGACCAGCTGGCCGGCAGAAATGAAGTCCAGTCGGGTAACCCGTGAGAAATCGAGGATGGGCTGGGTCATGCCCTCGACAATCTGCGGCAGGTCTTCGAAGCGGCAGGATTTCAGCTCGCCGGACAGGAAATGCGCGTCGTCGGCCGGCCGGCTGACCACGGCAACGGCCTTGGCGGCAACGGTCTGCAGCGGCTCCCAGGAGGGCGGCGACTGCTCGAAGGTGATAGCATAATCGACGGCCCGCTCCTCGAAGCGCTCCTGCGTACCATGCCGCTGCAGCAATTCCAGCAGCAAACGCCAGACTGGCTCGTGGGCCGCCTCGCCGGCGACCATGCGTTCGTTCAGGCGCTCCATGAAAGGCTCGGCACCGACCAGCACCACGCCCAGGCGCAACTTGCGCGCCCGGGCCAGCAGATCGGCCAGTTGGGCGGCAATATCGTCGTCGCAGCCGATCAATTTGGCGCAATCGACGCAGACATCGGCCTTTTGCCCGATCAGGCGGGTCAGTTCGGCAATCGGCAAGGCGCTCTCGGAAGTCAACACGCCCTGCAGGAAAACCTTGTTGGGCCCCAGCCCGCCAGCCGCCGGCTTGGCCAGCGGCAAATCCTGGCTCCAGGTCGGCGGCGAAGTCTCGCAGGACTCGGCATATTCGACCCCCAGCTTTTCGAAGGCGACACGGTCGCCGCTGATTTGCAGCAGATCGAACAACAGCATCCAGAAGCGCTTGCCCTCGACCCCGCGGTAAGAGCGGACGAAGGTTTCGAGCAACGACCGGGCAGCGCCATCCTGCCCGTTGGCGTAAAGCACGACGACCTGCTCGACGCAGGATTGCAGCGGATCGACATCGTGCTCGACGTCGATACCCATGACGCTGGAGTTGGTGAAATCGCTATCGAAATCGTCGATGGAAAAATCATCGGCCGGTGGTGGAGCCGGTGCCCTGGGCGCGGCGGGCGGCGGGGTTTGCGGCTTGGCAGCAAGCGGGGCCGGGGCAAGCACCTTGCTCGACGTGAATTCGAGATCAGGCAGGGGCTCGGGCAGCGGCTTGGCCTGCGCCTCAGGCTCGCTCTGCGGCGGCCGGGCTTCGGGTGCGGGAGCAACCGGCCGCGGCTTGGCAGCAGGCCGCTCGGGCATCTTGTTGGGCTGCTTCTTGAAAAACGAAAAAACCATGACCACTCCGCATGCAGAAAGTAGGTTTTAGCATGCCGTCCTGATTCACGCAACGATCAGGCCCAGCGCCACCAGCAGGAGCGCCAGGATGGGCCCGAAGGGCTGATCCAGCCACAAGGCCAGCGCAAATGCGCCGAGGAAGGCGGCCAGGCCGATCGCCAGCGACCACAGCAATCCGCCGCGCCAACTGGCCGCACGCCGAAAGGCCAGCCAGGGCGGAATGAAGACGAGCGCGAAAGCACCCATAACGCCCAGGCTCATCGTCGCCAACGCCAGGCACAGGGCGGCCAGCAGGTCGAAGCCGACCTGGGTCGGCCAGGCACGCAGGCCGCGGATGCGGAAGAAATCGGGATAGAGATGGGCAAGCAGCAGGTTGCGTGACAAATAACGCAGGGCGACCAGCGAGACGACACCGCCTGTGGCGACCATGCCCAGCGTCGCCATATCGGCAAAGTAGAGCTGGCCATCGAACAGGGCATGACCTAAGCGCTCGGCCAGCGGGTGGTTGGCCGCGAGCAGAATAGCCACCGACCAACTACCAAGCAGGAGCAGCGCGTAGCTGGCCCCACCGCTCAGGCGTGCCGCGAAAACCCGTTTGCCGGCGCCGGCGGCCAAGGCCAGGGCAACGCCACCACCGGCCGGCGGCAGGCCGGAAACCAAGGCCAGCAGGGCACCGGCAGCCGACACGTGGGCATAGGCCAGGGCCGCCAGCCACTCGTCGCGCAGGCGCAGGTAGGCACCGAGCAGGGGCAGCACGACAGCCAGCGCCAGGCCGGTCAGGCAGGGAATCAGGAAGAGCTCATTCCACATCGCAAGGCTCCAGGGAAACGATGCGGTCGCAAACCGCCTGCACGAAGGCAGCATCGTGGCTGACAACCAGGATGCCGCGCCCGCCGGCCGCCAGATCGCGCAGGTGGCGGGTTAGATGGGCGACGCCGGCCTGGTCGAGATTGTTGGTCGGCTCGTCGAGCAGCACCAGATCGGCCGGGGTATCGAGTACCGCCCACAGCGCCAGGTAGTGGCGCTGGCCGCCGGATAGCCGATCGAGCCGGCATTCGAGGCGATCGGCCAGCCAGGGCGGCAGGCCAGCCGGGCTGGCACCGGTCAGGGCGAGCAGTTCGCTACCGCACAGCGGCAGGCCGACGACCGGCGGCACGTCCTGCGTTTGCAAGGCGATGCGCAGATCGGCCCGACGTTCGATCCGCCCGGCAAAGACCCGCGCCCGCCCGGCCACGGCTGCCAGCAGGGTGCTTTTGCCAACGCCGTTGGGCCCGGTCAGGCCGACGATCTCGCCGCTCGCCAACGACAGGTTGACCGGCCGCGTGGCCGGCCGTTGCCAGCCGGCCACCACTTGCTCCAGGCTGAGCAGGGCGCTCACCGGGCGGCCTTCAACAGGCGTTGCAGCGTATCGTCGAACAGGCCGAACAGATCCTTCGCTTCCGGCGTGCCTCCGACGGTGTAGGGCAGCAGCACAGCCGGGATGCCGGCCTTCCCGGCGATCCACTGGCTCGGGCCATCCTGGTTGTAGGCCGTGCGCACCACCATGCGGGCCGGTGCCGCCTGCTGCTGGGCCAGCAAGCCGGTCAGATGCCCGCTGCTCGGCTCGATGCCCGGCTTCGGTTCGAGCGTTCCCACCTCCTTGATGCCCAGCCAGCGGGTCAGGTAGGTGAACGAGGCATGGTGCACCAGTACGCCGATGCCCTTCAAGGCGGCGCCTTCCTTCTCCCAGCGTGCCATGGCGGCCTGCCACTTGCCGGAAAAGGACTTCAGGTTGGCCTGATAGACGCCAGCGTTGGGCGGATCGATCTCGGCCAGGCGTACCGCCAAGGCCTCGCCAACCTTCTGCACATTGCGCGGATCGAGGTGGGTGTGCGGATTGCCGGCGGCATGCACGTCACCGTGCGCCCGGTCGACGACGGCCGGCACGTCAAGGCGATTGACGAAGGCCGCCGCCTCGAAGTACCCCGGCCGGCCGGGCTGGATCGCCGCGTTGCCGGAATCGCGCAAGACCAGGGGCAACCAGCCAACCTCCAGATCGGCCCCGGCCGCGATGACCAGGTTGGCCTGTCGCGCCTGGGCAAGCAGCGAGGGTTTGGCCTCGATGCGATGCGGATCCTGGAAGGCCGTGGTCGCGCTATAGACCTTGAGCTTGTCACCGCCAATCTCGCGGGCCAGTGCCGCCCATTCGGGCACGGTCGCGAAGACACGCAACTCGGCATGGGCCGCATTGCCCAGCAACAGGGCGAGCAGAATGCAAAGAATGTGTTTCATGCGCTCTCCTAGAACTTGTGGGCGCCGTGGGCACCCAGGCTCATCACGTATTGCAGGGTCAGCTGGTTATCGGTGATACCGAGCATCGACTTGTCCTGGGCATATTGCAGACGCACCCGCGAGAACTCGCTCCAACTGTAGTCGATCATGGCTGTCGCCTTCTTCGGACGATAGCTGTCGACCAGCAGATAGGCCGCATTGTCGCCAAAATCGCGCACACCGCTGTCGAGTTGCTCGTAACGCAGACCGGCTCGCCAGTTTGGCGTGAATTGGTAAACGCCCTGGGCATACCAGCCGGATTGGCGGGTACGGTAAGCGGCCAGCATGCCGTCGCAAGCCACTGTCGCAGCGGCACCTTCAGGGGTGGAACAGGTCAGGTCACCCGTTTCACGGCGCTGGAAATACTCGGTCTGGAACTTGAAGTTCTGGTATTGCGGATTGCCGTTCGGCGCCCATTTCCAGACGAAATCGGCAATGAAGTTCTGCGAGCGTCCGTCGAACGAGCCTTCGACCTCATCATCCAGGGTGCCGGCAAAATGCGCCGTACGCGCCTTGGCGCGTGTCGTCAGATAGGAAACCCCTGCCCGCCAGCTATGCGCAGCCCCCGCTTCGCCGCCAAGATGAGCAAATACCGCCGCCGAACCGCTGCCGTTCTTGTTGCGGTCGGTACCGGGGAAATTCGCCCCGCGCCCAAGCTCGGCGCCGAATTCGACGAAGGTGTCGGTCGGTGCCAGCCACTTGAATTGCGCGCCATCCTGCACGTAGCTGCCTTCGTCGCCAAACAGGGCGCGGTACATCAAGGGCGCATCGGCAAAATCCCACATGTGCGGATGCTGCTCGTTCAGGTAACCGATGCCGGAACGGAAGCGACCGCCCTTCAGGCCGATGCCGTAACCCAGCCCGAGCGACTGGAACCAGGCTTCCTCGATCTCGGCCGATCCATCGACCATGGCAACAATCGCCTGGCCGCGCCAATAGGGGTCGATATTGGCGGCCAGCACCAACTCGGTATGGTCGACCGAGAAACCGCGCTTGCTGATGCCATCGATCGTCCCGGTGCCATGATCATGGCCGCCCGCCGGCCAGAAGCCGGTGATGCCGCGCTCCGGCACATCCTTCATGTTCTTGTACTGGCCCTGCAGGATCAACGACACCTCGGGGTTGAACCCACTCGCCGGGCCAGCCGCCGGACGCGGGCTTTCCGGAACCTCGGCTTGGCTGGCGGTAGCTTCCGGCTTGCTGGCGGAGCGAGACTCGGCCTGGGCAAGTCGCTGTTCGAGCGCCGCGATGCGCTGCTCATAGGCCTGCCTCATATCGGCAATCTGGGCGCGAATGGCCGCCAGCTCGGGATTATCGGCGGCATGCGCGCCGAACGAGGCAGCCAGCATGGCTGCCATGGCAAAACGTTTTTGCATGGAATGCTCCTGAAAATTGCACAAGACCGGCGACGGCAAAACAGCCGCACCCGGTCAGGAAAAAGAGGCAATCTTCAGGAAAGCGGCGGCCCGCGCTGGCAGGCGACGGGTGCCGGCCAGGCAGCCCGGTCGTGGGCAGCCAGCGTTTCCGGCACCCACAGCGGCAAGACGACCGGCGGCAGGCTGGCCACGGAGGGCAAAGCTGTCGCCAGGTCATGTGCCGCCAGGCAGAGTTGGCAGACATGCGTCGGCAAGCCCTCCTCCCGGCTCGCCGCATGCTCGACGGCATGCGCCCCGGCCAGCAACTGGCCAAGGAGCAGGGCGGCAACGAGAAGGAGGTGACGCAAGGAATTCACGCTGGGCGTTTAATCGACCTGGACGAGCAAGCCTTTGAGGTACTCCCCTTCCGGGAAGTTCAATGCCACCGGGTGATCGGCCGTGCCGGACAGGCGACGGACGATGCGGGCATCCCGCCCGGCATCGAGCGCCGCACCGGCGACAATCTTCTGGAACAGTTCCAGCCCGATGCCGCCCGAGCACGAATAGGTCATCAGCAAGCCGCCCGGCTTGAGCAGGCGGAAGCCGAGCAGGTTGATGTCCTTGTAGGCCCGTGCCGCACGGTCGGCGTGGGCAGCCGACGGGGCGAACTTGGGCGGGTCGAGGACGATCAGGTCGAAGCTGCGCCCGGCCTTGCGGAAATCGCGCAAAGCCTGGAACACATCGGCTTCCAGCCACTCGGCACGCTCGGCCGGCAACTGCGGATTGAGTGCCAGATTGGCTTGAGCCTGAGCCAGGGCCGGGCCCGAGGAGTCGATGGACAGCACGTGCGCCGCGCCGCCGGCCAGCGCCTGCAGCGAAAAACCGCCGGTGTAGCAGAAGCAGTTCAGGATGTCCTTGCCGGCGGCAACGCTGCGCAGCCAGGCGCGGTTGTCGCGCTGGTCGAGGTAGAAACCGGTCTTGTGGCCGCCAACGACATCGACCGCCAGTTGCACACCGTTCTCGTCGATGCTCAGGCCGCCGCTCGGCGCCTCGCCATGCAACCAGCCGGTCGTCGGCTCCAACCCTTCCAGGCCGCGCACATCGGAGTCGGAACGCTCATAAACGCGCGAGCAGCCAGTCGCCTTGACCAGACCGGCGACGATGGCCTTGCGCCACTTGTCGGCACCGGCCGACGTCAGTTGCACGACCACCGTATCGCCATACTGATCGGCGACGATGCCGGGCAGTCCATCGGACTCGGCATGGATCAGGCGCAGGCCCTGCTGGCCCTTCAATTCCGGCAAGGCCTGGCGGCGGGCCACGGCGGCGGCGATGCGACGCTTGAAGAAAGCGTCATCGACCGACTCTTCCGGATCGAACGTCCAGAACCGCGCCCGAATCTGCGAACTAGGACTATAGGCCGCCCGCCCCAGCACCTTCAGGTCGTCCGACAGCACCTCGACCGTATCGCCCGGCCGCGCCCGGCCCTCCAGTCGGCCGACCGAACCGGCGAACAACCACGGATGACGCTTGAACGACGAGCGTTCCTTACCCGGCAGCAGAATCAGCTGAGCCATGTTTTTCCCGAAATCAAAAGTACAAAGCCCCGGTTACCTTGCAGCAACCGGGGCCCGATAAAACCTTTTAACGCTTAGGCGCCCAGGGCCTTGCGGTTACGCTGATGGCACTCGGCAGCGTACATGGTCTTGAACATGGTCTTGCCGTCGCCCTTGAACAGGCGCTTGGTGGACTTGGAAACGCAGCGGCGTTCCAGGGAAGAACGGCGGTTACGGTTGATGGCCATGACTAACTCCTTGAATCCGGCGATTTTTCGAAACCGTGAATCATAGAGGGTGGACAAGAAAACGTCAATTGAGGGTTGATTTTGCGGAACTTTACCCTTTGCCTCGTCGCACAGTATCAGCGAGTTCCCGAAGTGGAGGATGCAAGCAAGGCATCTTTGCGCAGCACCTCGATTATTTTGCCGGACAAATTCTTGGCCCCGTCTTCGCCCCAAGTCATTCGACCTCCCAATGGATTATCGACGACAAGTTGCGCCCGCCATACCCGACGCCCACTCGCAAGCTCCATCAGACTCAAGTCCAGCACGAGTTGCGTAAGACCGGTAGTACCTTGGTAAGTCACCGTTTGGGCTTTCCCTGGGATAACCAGCAGCCTGAAGGAGGGTGCAAAATCCGTTTCAAAGCGAGCCAATGATTGGGGTGTTTCGGCGGCCGCAACAAAATCCCGAACCTCCGCAGCAACCCCAGCGGCAGCCAACTCTCTTTTCAATGTCACATGAAACAGATTGCTGAATGCGTCGCTCTGAGTCCAATGTTTGTTTCCTAACTGGGGCGCCTGAGCAAGCGCAGACCAGACATACAAGCGATCGATTTCCTTTGAATAACCCCGTTCCTTGTTAGATTGAACCTGGTACTGCGCACAGCCAGACAACAAGCCCAGGAAAACCAGGGTCAAACAACATTTGAGCAAGCGCCCCAATTTCATACAGCCTCCCCTTTCTGAATTCGTATTACTTGCTCATCCACGAGAACTCGCAAAATCTCCCTGGCAATTTGCTCCCCAGTCATGTCCATCTCGCTCAAGCGTCTCAGCGTACTGCTGCCTCGCCAAAGACCCTTGCCGTCTGAATTCAGCAATTCGAAAACGAGGTTGAAGCTATACGAAGCCCCCATGCTTCCACCGGCAACCTTCACAATCAAATAGGCATCGGGTTTCGCTTGCCTGGCTCGGAAAAAATTCACATCCCCGCCCAGCGCCAAGGGATTCACAGTTTGAACCTCGCTGGATACAGCAACGCCAGTTCCTTTGAAAACGTCGGGAAATTTACTTGCCATGGGAAGCAATACCTTATCCCGGTACTCAAAGGGAGCACTGAAAATAATGGCTATCCGCCCCACGGAAACGGGAGCCTCGACAAAGCGCTGCCCCAGCAATGGTGAGTACGGCGGATACGTTATGCACGCCGGGAGAAAAGCCATAACGACAGCCAAAAACAGAACTTTGATCGCGCGCACTGGAAAAAATCCCAATAACATGAACCTTGCTATTTTAGCTTGGCCCGCGGATGTGCCGCATCGTAAACCTTGGCCAGGTGCTGAAAATCGAGATGGGTATAAACCTGCGTCGAGGCGATGCTGGCATGGCCGAGCATCTCCTGCACGGCGCGCAGGTCGCCGGAGGACTGCAGCACATGCGAAGCAAAGGAATGGCGCAGCATGTGCGGATGAACGTGTGTCGGCAAGCCAAGCAGCAAGGCTCGCCGGGCCAGGCGCGTCTCGACGACACGCGGGCTGATGCGGGCACCGCGCACACCGACGAACAGCGCCTTTTCGCCGGGGTTGGCCAGTTCGCCACGGACGACCGACCAGGCGGCCAAGGCTTCCCGCGCCTTGCTGCCCACCGGCACCAGGCGCAGTTTGTTGCGTTTGCCGAGAACGCGGATTTCACCTTCTTCGGCGACCGGTTCCAGCACGTCGCAATCAAGGCCGACCAGTTCCGCCAGGCGCAGGCCGGAGGAATAGAACAACTCGAACATGGCGGTGTCGCGTACCGTCTGCACGGGGTCATCGTCGTCGGTCGGCGTCAGCAGACGCGCCGTTTCATCGACCGACAGCGCCTTGGGCAGCAGGCGAGGCGACTTGGGCGCCTTGATGCCATCGCAGGGATTGGCCTTGACCAGCGAATGCTCGCCAAGCCAATGGAAAAAACCGCGCCAGGCCGAGAGCAGGCGAGCCAACGAGCGTCCGGACAGCCCCCGTCCATGCAACTGCGCGATGAAACGGCGAATGTGATGCACCAGCAGGCCGGAGAGCGGAATGTCGCCGGCCGCCGCGAGCAGCTTTTCCAGGTCGCGCCGGTAACTGGCAATGGTATGCGGCGACATGCGCCGCTGATCCACCAGTTCGGCCAGGTAGGCGACCAGATGAGGATTGGCCGCCACGTTGTTCACAGCACGCTCTTGGTCACCCGGGCCAGTGCGGCCGACACCATCTCGCCCAGGCGTTCGAGGTACAAGGTACCCATGTCGGCGTAGAAACGCTGATTGTCTTCACTGCCCAAGGCAATCATGCCAATCGTACCGCCACCGTTGCGCAGGGCGATCAGGGCTTGCGAGCGGATGTGCGAGGCATGTTCGCCAAACCACGAAGCCGTGCCGAAACCGGCGGTCGAACCGCAGTACGGGCGGGCCAGGGTTTCGGCAAAGACCTGCAGTTCTTCGCTGACAGCGGCGAATTCGGGCAGATCCTCGATGCCTTCCGGCTTGTCCCACAGGCGCAGCGCCACGTGCGGCACCGAGAAATCGTCGCGCAGATGGAAGTTGAGCAGGTGAATGACGGCCTGGAAGGTTTCGGCCGCAATCAGTGCGACCGCCAGGCGATGCACCTTCTCGCTGATCGCGTCGTTTTCCTCGCCAAAGGCAATCAGTTCGGCCAGCTTGGACTCGGTGGCGCGGTTCTTTTCGCGCAGCGTCAACATCTGGCGCTCGGCCAGCGACACGGCGCGGCCACCGTGCGGGTGCGGCACGAAAATCTGTGCCATCAGGTCGGCGTACTGCTCGAAAAAGCTCGGATTATTCTTCAGGTAGTCCGCGATTTCCTCGGGAAACAGGGCGCTCATAGTTCAATTTCTCCAGTGAATACGGTTACCGCCGGGCCGGTCATCAACACCGGGCGACCGGGGCCGCCCCAGGCAATGCTCAAGTCGCCGCCGCGTGTCGTTACCCGCACCGGCGAATCGAGCAGGCCGCGGCGGATGCCGGCCACCGCCGCCGCGCAGGCGCCGGTGCCGCAGGCCATGGTTTCGCCCGAGCCGCGCTCATAGACACGCAGCTTGATGGAATGGCGGTCGACAATCTGCATGAAGCCGGCGTTCACGCGCTTCGGGAAACGTTCATGCCGTTCGATCAAGGGCCCATGCTCGCCGACCGGGTGCGTCTCGACGTTGTCGACGACCTGCACGGCATGCGGATTACCCATCGAAACGACGGTCGTTTCCAGCGTTTCGTCGGCCACGTCGAGCAGGTGGATGATCACATCCTCGTCGGCCAGGAAGGGAATTTCGGTCGGCAGGAAACGCGGCTCGCCCATATCGACGGTGACGTTGCCGTCGCCTTCGAGGCGCGGTTCGATGATGCCCTTCAAGGTTTCGACACGAATCTGCCGCTTGTCGGTCAGCCCCTGCTCATGCACGAAGCGCACAAAGCAGCGCGCGCCGTTGCCGCATTGTTCGACCTCGCCGCCATCGGCATTGAAGATGCGGTAGCGAAAGTCGATACCGGGCTGCGAGGTCTTTTCGACCAGCAAAATCTGGTCGCAGCCAACGCCGAAGTGGCGGTCGGCCAGGTAAACCAGTTGTTCCGGGCTCAGGGAAACCTGCTGGCGCACGCCGTCAAGAACAACGAAATCGTTGCCCAGACCGTGCATCTTGGAGAATTTGAGTTTCACGTGCCGCTCCGCTTTATGACTTGAAAAATCATAGCAGAGACAGCACGTTGCCCAAAATTCTTAAAGCTTCTTCTCCATCACGTAATCGTCCATCACATAACCGCCGCCAATGTCATCGACGGTGGCCGTACGGACTTCGAAACCGTACTTCTGGTACGAGTTGATGGCATTCGTGTTGCGCTTGTTCACCTGCAGGATCACGCAGGGATAGCCCTCGCGCCTGGCCCGCTCGGCAACGTGGGCGATCAGTTGCCCGCCGACGCCGCGACGCTGCACATCGGGATGAATGTAGAGCTTGTCGAGCTTGAACTCGCCCTTGTAGATTTCGCTGAAGGCAAAGCCGACGCGGCGACCATCGTGGAAGGCCTGGTCGAGCCATTTGTGCAGGTCTTCCAGGTCGTCGTACAGGCGCTCGTGACCGTAGCGCTGTTCGAGCATGAAATCGATCTGTTCCTGGGTGATGATGCCGGGGTAAGTTGCCTGCCAGATTTCGCGGGCCAGGGCGGCAATGGCCGGCACATCGGGCGGCGTGACGGGACGGATTTCCACCTGCAAGTTGCTGTTCATTTGTAAAACCTCTGTTCTCCGGGAGGCCGGGTCTTGAAGCGTTTGTGCAACCAAAAGTACTGCTCCGGCATGCGCAGCACCTGGGATTCGATAAAGCGATTCATGTTGGCCGTATCCGCCTCGACGCTGTCGCCGGGGAAGTTTTCCCACGCCGGCATGACCTCGATCTCGTAACCGTCCGGCACCTGGCGACAGATCACCGGCACGACACGTGCGCCAGTCAGGCGCACCAGGCGCGACAAGGCCGGAATGGTCGCCGCCTGGACACCGAAGAACGGCACGAAAATCGACTCCTTCGGCCCGAAATCCATGTCCGGCAAGTAGTAGAACGGATGGCCTTCCTTCATCGCCTTGACGATCTTGCGCATGCCGTCCTGGCGCGACAGCAGCACCGCCTCGTTGAATCGCATCCGGCCATCATAAAGCAGCTTGTTGAGCACCGGGTTCTTCTGCATCGAAAACACGCTGCAGCCGACAACGTGCATCGACACCACGGTACCGCCGGCATCGAGGCCGACGAAATGCGGCGTCAGCATGATCACCGGCCGTCCTTCGGGGTCGGTCAGATGCTCGACGCCATGGATGCGGATGATCCGCTCCAGCCGCTGCCGCGATGCCCACCAGCCCAGGGTGCGATCGAGCACGGCCTGGGCAAAGGCAACGAAATGCCGGCGGGCGATGTCTTCGCGCTCGGCTTCGGACTTCTCCGGGAAGCACAGGCGCAGGTTGGTCAGCGCCACCTTGCGCCGCTCGCGGCCCACGGCATAGAGCAAACGCCCGAGGCCGGCCCCCAGGGCACGCAGGATAGGCAGGGGCAGCCAGTGCAGCAGCCACAGGAAACCGACCAGCAGCCAGGTCAATGCAATCTTCACGCTTTACTCCACCGGCGGCGGCTCGGCGCCACCGGGTCGCTTGTAACGGTTATAACCCCACAGATACTGGCTCGGGCACTGACGGATCAGGGCCTCGACCTCGCTGTTGATCTG
>CAZDRS010000050.1:0-13437 GCA_964507585.1 uncultured Dechloromonas sp. | reverse complement strand
ACCGTCGACGCCACCCCGAAGATCTTCTGCGTGAACTGGTTCCGCATGGATGCCGACGGCAACTTCATGTGGCCGGGCTTCGGCGACAACATGCGCGTCCTGAAGTGGATCGTCCAGCGTTGCAAGGGCACCGTTGCCGCCAAGGAAACCGTGCTCGGCTGGATGCCGAATTTCGAAGACATCGACTGGAATGGCCTGGCTATCCAGAAGGCTGAATTCGATGCCCTGACCACCATCGACGCCGATGCCTGGAAGGCCGAACTGGCCGGCCACAAGGAGTGGTTCGACAAGATGGGCGAGAAGATGCCGCGCGAACTCGTGCTCAAGCGCGAACTGTTCGAAATGGGCATCTTCAAGGATGCCGCGTAAGCGATAGCTGCGCGATAATCGAACGGCCACCTGCGGGTGGCCGTTTTCATTTGAGGAACACCATGAGCTACTGCCCTGCCCGCCGATTGGCCGATATCGAACCCTTCCACGTCGTCGAACTGCTGACCCGCGCCCGGCAACTCGAAGCCGAGGGGCGCGACATCATCCACATGGAAGTCGGCGAGCCGGATTTCCCGACCCCGGAGCCAATTGCCGAGGCGGCCGTGGCGGCAATCCGCAGCGGCAAAACGCTATACACCCAGGCGCTTGGCCTGCCCGAATTGCGCACCGCCATCTCGGACTTCTACCGCGAGCGGTACGGCGTTGCCGTACCGGCCAGCCGCATCGCCATCACCAACGGGGCGTCCGGGGCGTTGAACCTCGTCTTCGCCGCGCTGGCCAATCCCGGCGACGAGTGGCTGCTTGCCGACCCGGGTTACCCGTGCAACCGCCACATCCTGCGCACCTACGAAGGCGTGCCGCGTAGTGTGGCAGTAGGGCCGGAGAGCAATTTCCAGCCAACGCCGGCCATGCTGCATGCCAACTGGTCGCCACGCACCACCGGCCTGCTCGTCGCTTCGCCGGCGAACCCGACCGGCACCTTGCTGACGCAGGCCGAAATCGAGGCGCTGGCCGCCGTCTGTCGCCAAAAGGGCGGGCATTTCGTGGTGGACGAGATTTACCACGGCCTGACATACGCCCCGCAGGAAGTCCCCTTGGGGGACGAAATTTCGGCACCTACCGCCTGCGCCGCGGGCGACGACATCTGGGTCATCAACAGCTTCTCCAAGTACTTCCAGATGACCGGCTGGCGGCTCGGCTGGATGGTGATTCCGGAGGCCTATGTGCGCGATGTCGAGAAACTGGCGCAGAACCTTGTGCTCTGCCCGTCGACACCCGCCCAGTACGCCGCGCTGGCAGCCTTCGAACCACGCACCATCGAAATCCTGGAAGCCCGCCGCGCCGAGTTCCGCCGTCGCCGCGATTTCCTGGCCCCGGCGCTGGAGACCATCGGCTTCCGCGTCACGGCCCGCCCGGAAGGTGCGTTCTACCTCTATTGCGATTGCTCGGCCTTGAGCGACGACAGCTTCACGCTAGCTCGAGATTTACTGGAAAAGGCGGGCGTTGCGGCGACGCCGGGGCTGGATTTCGGCAGCAATGCGCCGGAAAAGCACATTCGCTTCGCCTACACGACCGGCGTACCGCGCTTGGCCGAAGCGGTTGCGCGCTTAAGCGCTTACTTCGGCCGGTAAGGCCAGCTCGCCGTAACGGGCGGCCAATGCCGCCCAGTCGAAATGCGGCCCCGGGTCGCTCTTGCGCCCCGGGGCGACATGGCTGTGCCCGGCAATGGCGTTTATCGGGTAGCGCCTGCGCAAGGCGTCGAGCAGTGGCCACAAGGCAGCGTACTGCTCGGCCATGAAGGCTTGCGTGTCGGAACCTTCCAGCTCGATACCGACCGAGTAGTCGTTGCAGTTGGCACGCTCGCACCAGCAGGACTGCCCGGCATGCCAGGCCCGCCGGTCGCAACCGACGAACTGGATGACCCGGCCGTCGCGGCGCACGTAGAAGTGCGCCGACACCTGCAGGCCGGCGATGCTGGCGAAATACGGATGGGCCGTCGGATCGAGGCGATTGAGAAAGAAGTCCTCGACCCACTCGCCGCCGAATTCTTCGGGCGGCAGGCTGATGTTGTGGATGACGACCAGCGACACTTCGGCACCGGCCGGCCGCTCCCCGAAATTGGGCGACGGCAGCCAACGTACGCCTTCCAGCCAGCCGTCGGCCTGCCAGTTCATCACTCGATGCCCAGGCGTTCCAGGCGGTAGCGCATGGAGCGGAAGGTGACACCGAGCAGGCGGGCCGCCGCCGTGCGGTTGCCCTCGGCTTTCTGCAAGGCTTCGAGGATGGCCTGGCGCTCCAGGCGATTGAGATAGTCGTCGAGCGTTTCCGCGCCCCGCCCTTCAAGCCCCTGCTCATGCAGTTCCTCCGGCCCGAGATGAAGGTCGTCCACCTCGATGCTGTCGCCGGAACACAAAGCCGTTGCCCGCTCCAGGATGTTTTCCAGCTCGCGGACATTGCCGGGGAAGGAATAGAACTCCAGCGCCTTGAGCGCCCCCGGGGTCAATTTGGGCGGCTTGTCGCCAAACAGGCGATGCAGGATGGCATCGACCAGCGGCGCAATATCCTCGGCCCGTTCGCGCAAGGGCGGCATGCGCAATTCGATGACATTCAGGCGATAGTACAAGTCCTGGCGGAAAGCCCCCTTGTCGACCAGGTCGCGCAGGTTCTTGTGGGTGGCGCAGATGATGCGCACATCGACCGGCTCCTCGGTCACGCAGCCCACCTTGCGCACCCGCTTTTCCTGGATGGCGCGCAAGAGCTTGACCTGCATGGCGAGCGGCAGGTCGGCCACTTCGTCAAGGAACAAGGTGCCGCCGCTGGCAGCCTGGAAGAAGCCGTCACGATCGTCCTGGGCACCGGTAAAGGCGCCCTTGCGATAACCGAAGAACTCGCTTTCCATCAGGTTTTCCGGGATGGCACCACAGTTGACCGGCACGAAGGGGCCGCTGGTGCGAGCACTGCGGCTGTGGATCAGGCGAGCGCCCAACTCCTTGCCGCTGCCGGACTCGCCGGAAATGTAGATCGGTGCCTGGCTGCGCGCCAGTTTTTCGATCATCGTCCGCACCTGCTGCATGCTGGCCGACTCGCCGATCAGCGACTGCAGCGGATCTTCATCATCCCGGCCGGTGCCCGCCGGCAGGCGCAGGGCAGACTTGATCAACGCCCGCAGTTGCTCCAGGCCGACCGGCTTGGCCAGGTAATCGAAGGCACCCGCCTTGAGCGCCGCCACGGCATTGCCGGCACTGCCGTAGGCGGTAATCACCGCCACCGGGGTTTGCGGGCAGTGCTCGTTGATATAGCGGACGATTTCCAGGCCCTCGCCGTCAGGCAGGCGCATGTCGGTCAGGCAGAGCTGGAATTCGTCGGCTTGCAAGGCCGCCACCGCCTCGGCGACGGAACCGGCACACTCGGTAGCCAGGCCCATGCGAGCCAGCGTCAGATCGATCAGTTCGCGAATATCGGCCTCGTCGTCGACGACGAGAACCCGGCTCAATTCGCCACGCGGGCGCCGTTCGGTTCTGGCAACTGACACGTATCGTTTCTCCCAGCAACAATGAAATGCGCCCCACCGGCCGAAGCAGCCAGTTCGAGACTTGCCCCGTTGGTCACACACAACTCGCGGGCGATGAACAGGCCGAGCCCGGTTCCCTGCGTATGTGTCGTGAAGAAGGGCTCGAAAATCTGCTCGCGCACCGTTTCGGGTATCCCCGGGCCATCGTCGATTACATGCAATTCTACTCGCCCTTCGCCAGGGCTGCCCTGCAACAGTACCCGCACCGCCCCCGGCCCCTTGCTGGAATGGCGCAAGGCGTTGCTGACCAGGTTCCACAACACCTGGTGCAGGTGCGAACGGTCGAAGCAAAGAGTAGTGCGACCACTGACCTCCAGTTGGACAACCCCGGGCAGCAGATTTTCGCTGCCGCAGAACTGATCGAGGAAACTGGCGCAGAATTCGTCGGCCTGCAGCAACTCCGGCTCGGCCCGGTTCTGCCGGCCGAGTTCCAGGATATCGCGGACGATGCGGTCAAGGCGCGTCACGTTGTCGTTCAGGATGCGCAGCAGTCGCTCCTGCATTTCACCGCGCCGCTCCTCGCGCAGCAACTCACCGGCATGGCCAATCGCCGACAGCGGGTTGCGGATTTCATGGGCAATACTGGCTGTCAGCCGGCCGAGGGAAGCCAACTTGAGTTGCTGCGCCTGCTCCCGGATACGCCCGACATCTTCGAGAAACACCAGCACTTCGCCCTCCGAACTGCTGGTTTCCTCGAAGCGGGCCCGCAGCATACGGCCGTCGACGCCAACGAATTCGTGGAAATCCTTTCCCTCGTCGCGCAACCAGGCACCCAGCGCGTCGCCCAGCCCCTGGTTGACCGAGGCCAGCGCCACCGGGGCATCGACGGCCGGCAAGCCGAGCATCCCCTGGGCAACCGGGTTGCTGCGGCTGAGCACGCCTTCCCGGCCGAGAATCAAGACGCCATCCTGCATCCGTTCGATGACGCGCAGGCTGATCAGGATCTGGTTGGCCAGCGCAATGCCGCGCCGACGAGCCAGATCCTCGTTGGCCATGACACGCTGGCCGAGCAGGCGAGCCAGGATCGCCGTCGCGAAGAAACCGGCGCTGATCAGGCCGGCGTGGACAATGCTCGAATACTCGAAACGATCGACTGCGATGCCGTAGGCCTGCATCGACAGCACGGCCACCGTTGCCACGGCGGCATAGAACAGCACCAGACGCCCCCGCCCAACCAGGCTGGCGGCCGCCAGCGAGACGATGAGCAGCACACTGAGGCCGCTGCCCACCCCGCCGGCCTGCAACATCAAGGCGCAGACAACGGCGATATCGACCCCCACCTGGGCCGACAGTTGCGCATTGAAATGGTGCTGCCAGTGGGTCGCCAGCAGCAAGCCGCCGATGGCTGCCGCTGCATAGACGCCGACCTGCCCGAACATCGGCAGGGTCGGCAGCAGGTTCAGGCGGGCCGTCCATTCATTCGGAAAGAGCAGCGCCAGGAAGAACAGCGCGGCCAGAACCAGGCGGTACAGGTTGAAATACTGGAAGGAGCGCCAGTTGGCCTCCCAGGTGGAGGAAAGCCAGTCGGTCATTGACCGCCTGCGGCAACGCCCAGCTTGCGGTGTGCCTCGCTGCAATACACCTGGCCTTCGGCAGCAAGGCCGTCGCTCTCCGGCAGATAGACCCCGCAATGCGCACAACGCACCATCCGCTCGGCCTCCGGGGCCGGACGCGAAGCAGGACGACGCTCAGCGGTCTGGCGCTTCGACCAGACCCACCAGATCACGGCAATCACAAGCAGCCACAACAGGTATTTCATTCTCAATCCCGAAAAGTCCCGGCTGCCTTACGCCCATCGATTCAATTGCTTGCCGATTCCCATAGCAGCCCGTTGCAGCGGAATCTAACATATTTTCCCGAAACGGCCGGCAGGGCTGCCGCCCAGCAGCTCTGCACCGGGATTGTGCCGGCGACGGATTCTGGTTGTCGGCGAACCGGTCGCCCGGCGCTCGCTTCAGCACGCCCCAACCCAGCGCTGCAACAAGGCCTGCAGTTGTTCGGCCCGGATGGGTTTGGACAGATAGTCGTCCATGCCCGCCTCCAGGCAACGCTCCCGGTCGCCTTCCATGGCATTGGCCGTCATGGCGATGATCGGCGTGGCGGGCAACTGCATCAGCCCCTCCAGGCGGCGGATCTCGCGTGTTGCCTCAATACCGTCCATAACCGGCATCTGCATGTCCATCAGGACAGCCGCAAAGCGAGCATGCGCAAAGGCCTCCACCGCGGCTCGCCCGTTTTCCGCCAGTTGGGTCTGATAGCCTCGGCGCTGGAGCAACATCAAGGCCACTTTCTGATTCACCGGATTGTCCTCGACCAGGAGAATCGGCAGGCTCGCCCCCGGTTCGGCACCGACAGAACTTGGGGGGTGGCTATCCGGCTCGTCGCCGACAACAGCCTCGCTCTCCGCCACGACCGCCTCGGTCGGCAGGGAGAAATGAAAACAACTGCCCTGCCCGGGCTGGCTTTCCACCCACAACCGACCGCCGAGCAACTCGACCAGCCGGCGGGTGATGGTGAGGCCCAGGCCGGTTCCACCAAAACGACGCGTTGTCGAGCTGTCCGCCTGAGCGAAGGCACTGAAAATGCTGTCCAGCTTGTTGGCCGGAATACCGATGCCGGTATCGCGCACCGCTACGTGCAGGATTTGCCCCGCCACGCCGCCCGGCTGGCAGGAAACCTCGATGGCAACCTCGCCGGCCTCGGTAAACTTGATCGCATTGCCCACCAGGTTGAGCAATATCTGACGCAATCTGACCTGATCGCTGATGATGAGTTGCGGCACGTCAGAGGCCACCAACTGCCGCAACTGCAGATTCTTTTCGGCGGCACGCAGGCCAAAGGACTGAACGGAAGCGTCGACCACCTGGCGCAGATCGCAGGGCACCCGCTCGATATGGAGCATGCCGGCCTCGATCTTCGAGAAATCCAGGATGTCGTTGATGATGGTGACCAGCGATTCGGCAGACGACTTGATAATCCCGACCCAATCGCGCTGCTCGCTATCCAGGTGCGATTCGAGAACCAGATCGGTCATTCCGATAATGCCATTCATCGGCGTCCGGATCTCGTGGCTCATGTTGGCCAGGAACTCGCTCTTTGCCCGGTTGGCCGCCTCGGCCGCCTCCTTGGCCAGTTCCAGTTCGAGCCGCCCGGCCTCACGCTCGGTCACCAGGCGGGCAATCAGCTTCGAGAAAGCGCCAACATCCACCATGCCGTCCTCGCCGTGATATTCGCTCTTCGGCAACAAGTTGGCAGCAATTTCCTTCAGCGACGACAGGGTCTGCTCGCGTGTCTCCAACTCCCTGCGCAGGCTATCGGCCGTCCGCTCCATAAGTTCAAAGGCAGGGCGAAATTCGAGCGGCAGATCGTCGACAGAGGCCAGGGGAGCCCCCGCTTTCCCGACCGGCTCGTCGCGATCAAAGGCGCGGACACGATCAAGGGTACCCAGCCAGCGCCGCAAGGGCATCCAGATCAACAACAAGCCGCCAAGCAGGCACCCCACCGCCATCACGATGGCCGTACGAATCAGCTGCCACAAGCCCTCGGCAATCGCTCCCACCGAGAATGTCAGGCGCAGGACACCATAGTCCTTGCCGCCGACCGAGATACTCCGATTGACCTCGTAAAGCTGGCTGGCAACGCTAGCCATCAGCCAGCCCGGTGCCTGTGGCTTGGCTATCGGCGGGCTCTCGCTCTTCACCACCCCGCCCGACAGATCGATGAAAACAGCCGATTCGAACTGCGAGCGCAAGATGGATTTGTCCAGCGTCCGCTTGATCGTATCGTAATCGCCGATTACGGCACTATCGGCCACCGTCTGCGCCGCCAACTCGATCAGCATGGTCGCCGAGTTCTGCGCCTCCTCAACCGCCTGGCCGTATTGATACTGGTAGAACAGTGTCAGGCTGCTCCCGACGAAGAGCAGCAGAACAGCCGAATAGAGCGCATAAACGCGCCCGACCAGCGATGCGGGCAGCCAGCGGTCGAGTAGCCTGAGCATGCCCATCGACGCTTAGCGCAGGCTCACCGGCGCCGTCTGGAAGAAGCGGCGATAGGCAGCATAGTCGCCCCCCGTCGCCGGCAGGAAATAAGCCTGCCGATCCAGCCCGACCTCCTCCGAGGCCTTGACCAGAATCGCCTTGCCCACCGGGTCGCGATGCATGTTCACAAAGGCCGATGCCACCGCCTTGACATCCTTCTCCGGCACCTTGCTCGACGCCATCAAGGCCAGATCATGGAAGCCCTCCGAAGTCCACAACACCCGGAATTTCTTCCCTTCCCGAGCCGTATAGCCCTCGACCAGCGCCGAATTACTGCCAACCGCCTTGGCCTTGCCGGCGAACAACTGGGCAAAGGCCGCGTTCTGATTACCGGCAAAGACCGCCTTCGTCTCAATATTCTTCGACAGCAGGTGGGCATAGTTGACCTTGTAGCCGATAAAGGCCTCCGGCCCGGCAAAAACCACCTCCTGCCCCTTCAATTCCTCAAGGCGCGTAATCGGCGAATCCTCCGGCACGGCAATCTGCGCATGCAAGGGCGGCGTCCAGCGACGGCCAAATACCTTCCAGCCCAGTTGATCGCGCTCCGGGCTGAACAGATGATTGGAGAATACGAATTCAACCTCCTGTGCCAGCACATAAGCCGTCGTATCAGCCGAAGTCCGCCCGATTTTCAGCTCCAGCCTCACGCCGCTCTTTTCGCTCACATAGCGAACGATCGGATTCCAATAAGCCGCCGTCTTGTTGATATCCCACTGATTGACCGGAGAAAAACGGTAAGCCGGCGCCTGGGCCGCAGCCCAGAGCGGAAACAGCAGGAGCGCAAAGAGGAAAAATCGCAGCATGGCCGACACCGAGAAGCCAAAAGTGTGATTTTATGCCAACCTACCAAATATGATAGAAAATCTTGATTTTATTTCCCGGAGGCAAGGCGGAGAAATCCACAAACCAAGCAAGCTGCCAGCGGAAATGAAAAAAGCCCTGAATAATCAGGGCTTTTTTCTGGGATTTGGTCGGAGTGACATGATTCGAAAATCCCCAGTGCATATCAGACCGTTCCAGACCTTAAAAGAACCACCCAGAGAGGATCTTGAGGTCACCCCGAAATCCAAACCGTTACAAAAATCACAATGACATAGAACTTTGCCATTGATGGTTTTTGGATCGGAGATGATTATAACCTGATCCAGACCGGTACCGATAAGAGTCGTGACTCTGGAGGTGGGTGATCTATGTTGAATCTTTGTAGAGAGAGTAACCGGAATTCACTCTCTCTCAGACCAAGTCTCGGACCCGGTCATTCAGTGGGTGATAACGATGGTAGGTTTTATAAGGATTGTAAAAAAGAGGGGACGTTATCCCCGGACCTACCCGATCAGGTCAATCAGCGCCCCTGAGCCCTCATCAACTGCCCTGACCCGACTCGACGGATAGCGCCTTTGACCTCTTGCATTCGGACTTTGATGACTTGAGGCTGGTCCTGAACCCCTACTGCGACACGGATCCAGTTCCCGCTGATGTCTTGAAACTCGATAGCAATACTCATTTGCGCCTCCTCACCTAACAACCAGACTTACGCAGTAGTTCGAGGGGGTCCCCCTCGAACTCATTGAACCCTGATTCAATTAACTGTTTCGAGTTGTTCCGTGGATTCTTCACGTTCAACACTATTCCTCTCAATTTCCGAATAGAAATCCTCGATCACAAAGTTCAATCGATCCAGTAATCCTTGACGATCTTTCTCGTTCCACTCCTTAGGAAGTTGAACACTGACCCTCCCAGTTGAAGGATTGAACTTCCAACCTGGTTGGACCTCCTGAACCTTCTTCGGTCGAGGGTTGATTTCAGAGATCGTCTTGGCACCCATCGAAGGGGTAATCAACCCCTCCTCAATCGCCTTACCGAACTTCACCTCATCCAGACGAGCAAGATGGTAAAGAGTGGTCCAGGCAGAAGGCAATCGATCCGAATACGGTTTCAAGAAGTCATACCGTTCTCCGATTTTCCTCATCTTCGAGATCGTCGATCCGTGGTTGTCGTTACCGATAGCCCGGCAGAACCGATCAAAAGCACTTTTCTTGAGGTCCTTGTGTGCCTGATAGACGACCCGACACATCTCAAGGACGTTCTGGGCTGACTTGTTAGCGAAGATCACATACCGATCAATGAACACTTTCTCGAACGGTTCAAGTTGGTCAACAACCACGTTTTCGGTTACGGTCATGTTAGTCATATCATTCATGATTATCTCCTGTAGATCACTGTATTAAAACGGTTTTCATCTCATTCACTACAGGATCTATTGTAGATAAACACGCCTTAACCAACGACACCACGTACTGATGTAACATCTAATGAGTTAATACTTTTCCAGTTGGAAACTCGAGATGGCACGTCACTTTCCCTACAAGCATCCAACCTTCGGAACCAAGCTACGCCCCAAGTCTGAAAGCGCCTGGAAAAGCTCGG
Organism: uncultured Dechloromonas sp.; assembly: GCA_964507585.1. Taxonomy (GTDB): domain Bacteria; phylum Pseudomonadota; class Gammaproteobacteria; order Burkholderiales; family Rhodocyclaceae; genus Azonexus. The sequence goes on along the minus strand of CAZDRS010000050.1, from coordinate 3,408 downwards.
TGTATTACTGGTGGTGGCAGTACCTGCGTAGAAACCCCGACTACTTGCATACGTGTAATCAGGACGGGAAAGGGAAATGCGCCAAGCTCTATGAAGATTTCGGCGACGTCAGGAATGGCGACTTCAAATCGTGGTGGACGGAAGGGAGCAGGAATATCCGATGTTTCGCTGAACCGCCGACACCTACGGTGCAATCAGTGAAGGAGGGGATCATTGCGGAGATCGTTTCCAGCGACGTGTTGGTTCTTTCAGTTCCCTTGAACCTTCCCCTCAAACACTTGGCAACCGAGTTCCGGAAAATTGTCTCCAAGCACCACACAGGGAAACGAGGGATCCGTGCCAGTTCCAAATCTCAAGCTCGTTACCCCGTATCAGGGAAAGTCGATCTTGCTTTCCTAGAGGATGCGTTACGGGTCTGGGATGCTCGACAAGCAGAGCCAACTAAACCTCTCTGGAAAATTGCTCAGGACTTACAAATAGTCCCCAGCAAACATTGGGTCCGGGAAGAAGACTCAACCCGGGTAGCAGCAGCGAAAAAAAACGTAATGGCAGCAACAACCAGTCGGCTATTGAAGAAGGCTGTGGCGATAATAGAAAACGTCGGAACAGGGCGATTTCCAGACTCCCATCAAAGCGCCGAGAGCACCAAGAACACCTAGTTTTTAAACTCATTGTCAGCACTCAATGTAACCGGAATTTCAATTAGCACCTCCAGAACCGGTATAAGTTCTATGAACGATCTAGCCCCTATAACACTGAATAACCATGAAACCAGAACCAACATCAGTTAGGAGGTGACTTATTCCGCACCACCGGGGATCAACATTATCAGCAGCCTATCAGAGCTATACCTACAATCGCTCAACGATTACGGCTGTTCCTGAGGCAACTAGAAACAACATGGAACTTCCTTTACCACTAAATTCGCTGTAATCCAGATCAACAGCGATGACGGCATTGGCACCCAACTCCCATGCCTCCCGTTTGAGTTCCATTAAACAGTTACGCCTCGCATCACGTAGGGCACCTTGAGCAGTATTGCTACGCCCCCCAAAAAAGTCGCTTACAGAAATAAAAAAATCTTTGAAAAAATTAAGACCAAACACGCACTCCGAAGTCACTATATCGATAGTTTTAACAACCCTAAAACCATCCAAGGCATTAGCAGTTGTAATTACAACTTCGGACAAGTAACCATCCAGATAGGATTGCACATCAAATGAACATTGTATTACCTCCACTCCCATCCGCCCAGCTGGAATATCAAGAGATATTCGACACCCATCCCTGTACAACCGGAGAACAGCAGATGAGGTGTTACTTTGAATTGCACGAGCAAAATCTTCTGAACTAGAAGTTTCGAATCCATTAAGCTCATAAATTATATCACCTAGCCGGATACCAACTTTCTCTGCCACTCCTCCAAGAGAGACACTCGTAACCTTAAGCCTTTGTTGTGACATATAGACGCCTCCGTCAAATAAAACATTTCAAAAGCAACAAAAATCCGCCAAAAATAAAATAATTAAAACATCGAATTCACTTGCACACAGAATCAACGCCTGACAATTTAAAAATATTGGAACTACCAATTTCACTTCCCAAGGATCCCAAAACAAAACCCAAGCAGACTGCAGATCCGTCCTTTACTACACAAACATCTTTCCTAAAACCAACATACCCACCCATAGAATTTTTAGAATTGTATTCTATACAAACCGACTTTCCTTCTCCCTGCAGAGATAGCGCAATAAGATCTTGAACATCCCCGAGTATTTTTTTAGCCCGAAAATAAACGGGATCCGATTCGCACCGAAAAATCTCATCAATACTTGTTGCCATTGAGCATTTATGATCAATATCCACACCAATACTTTCTGTATTTTTTAAATCCACAATCTTTACTTCTCGATATTGAACAGATCCTGGATCCAGAAGTGAATTTTCAATATTTTTTTTAGCCAACTTAATCTCAGCCAAGTCACCACATGCCACCAACAAAAGAGAAACAAAAAGTATCGTCATCAATCTCATAATTTCGCACCAACCTTTGAATCACCCCATGAGGGAAATAAATTAAAAATACAGTGAAACAGAAAACCAGATCCAATCACCAATCATAAATCTACGTGCTTGATGCTAAAACAACAAAATAGCAACCTCTTCAACAGCTATGACGAGCCTGCCCACCGACCCTATCAAACGGAATAAAATCCAATAAAATATTCAAAATTCTTTTACATTGGAACATCGTCATCCAAAAGAGGTTATATGTCAACATCAACGTAGGATATGAGCTTGATCGGCAACCATCTTGGTGCGTTGACTACTCGTTGCCATTCACGAATGCTCATCGGACAGCCTTCTTACTGGTTTAACTAGGAGCCCCCCGTGTGAGAAGCAACCAAAGAGCCTGTACAGGTAAGCAACCGTGAAGCAACTGTCAAAGCTATTGCCACCGGACAGAAGGTAATAGCGGAGGGAAAAGCCAAAGTAGAGGCTGTTCGGGCGATGTACCCGCTCATCGCTACAGAACCAAGAGAGATCACATCTGGGATGCCTTCGTTCAGGGCGCAGGACTGACCCCAAAGGGCGCCGTGACCTATCTTTACAACATGATCCGAGAGAACAAGAAACCAAAATGGACGAAGAAGACTGGTTAGATCGCAGATCAATCGTCGTGGAACATTCCCCAATGCGGATTGGGGCACTATCCCTGCAATTCAATAGAGAGGTGCAACATTGGAGTCATACTCCATCCCAAGCAACACAACCCAAAAAAAATAATGCAAAAAAGATATGCACGCCTGGCATCGAAGCGTATTCTAATCGACGACAGCGACGAAATACCAATTGGGGTTGTGACCTCTACGTGCTAACGCTCCTCGACACTCATTAAAAGCAGCGAGGAGATTTTTTATCATCTTTTTGCTATGCACCCTATAACTTTTGATTTCAACCTCCGCAAACTCAATACATAAAACTTATAAGTGGCTTGATGAGTGTATCAACGACGTTCGTATTACTACTTTTGGTGATCGTTGGCACCTATCAGGCAAAAGCAGGATTCCCAAGAGTATTCGGCGATTATTACCTCGAAGCAGTGCTAGGGGACTTTCAGATTTTCAAAGCTCTAATGCTATCAAGCGCCACATTATTGACATTCGCACAACTACTGAAAATAATAGAAACAACCAAAATATAAAAGCATGAGATTATAAGAACAAAAACCCGTAAATCAAAGAAAACGGAGCGAGCTCGATCTTTAAAATAGAACATTTAGATCAAAAACATGAAATCGTCAGATTCAGAAACCCCGAGAAGCCAATCCAATTGGCGTCAATAACCTTTGATGCACTGCAAGACGCTTTCGACAACGAAATCACAAAAAAACCTCGAATCAAAGTT
>CAZDRS010000049.1:0-13587 GCA_964507585.1 uncultured Dechloromonas sp. | reverse complement strand
TGGACTATCGAGCCCTGTTCGCCAATTGATCAACGATGAGTGAAGCCAAACCCGCTCCCCAGCGCCCAAGCGTTCTCTCGCTGAACATCAATTCCAAATCGGCTCTCTACGCGGCCTTCATGCCGCATCTGAAGTCCGGTGGCATCTTCATTCCGACGACACGCGCTTACAAGATTGGCGACGAAGTCTTCATGCTGCTTTCATTGATGGAAGACCCGGCCAAGCTACCGATTGCCGGAACGGTTGTCTGGGTTACCCCGGCCGGTGCGCAGAATGGTCGTGCCCAGGGGATTGGCGTGCATTTCAACAATGACGAAAGCGGCCAGGAGGCGCGCCGCAAAATCGAGGGATTGCTCGGCGGCGTCATGCAGTCAGCACGGCCCACGCATACTCTCTGATCGACCGCATGCTGGTCGATTCCCACTGTCACCTCGATTTTCCCGATCTGGCCGATCGTTTGCCGGAGGTTCTGCAGCGCATGCAGGATAACCAGGTCGATTTGGCCGTTTGCATTGGCGTCAATCTCGAGGATTTTCCCAAGGTGCTTGCCTTGGCCGAGGCGCAAGCCAATCTGTTCGCGACGGTGGGCGTGCATCCCGAATATACCGATGTCGAGGAGCCGAGCGAGGAACGTCTGGTTGCGCTGGCTACCCACCCCAAGGTTATCGCCATTGGCGAAACCGGTCTCGACTATTACTGGCAGAAGGACAAGCCGGAATGGCAGCGGGCACGTTTCCGCACGCACATCCGGGCTGCCAAGGCGTGCGGCAAGCCGCTGGTGGTGCATACGCGCGACTCAGCCGCCGACACGCTGCGCCTGTTGCAGGAGGAGGGGGCAGATGTCGTTGGTGGGATCATGCATTGCTTTACGGAAAACTGGGAAATTGCCACGCAGGCGCTTGACCTTGGTTTCCATTTGTCGTTTTCCGGTATCGTGACTTTCAAGAATGCGGCCATCGTCAAGGAGGTGGCGCAGAAGTGCCCGCTCGACCGGATTCTGGTCGAGACCGATGCACCTTACCTAGCACCCGTGCCTTATCGTGGCAAGCAGAACCAGCCGGCTTATGTTCGCCACGTGGCCGAAGAAATCGCCCGCTTGCGCGCTCTTTCTTTCGAGGAAGTCGCCCGGGCAACCACAGATAATTTCCATCGCCTGTTCAAAATTCCGTTTCCCCGTTGATCACCATGAAGAAAAAACTGCTGAGCGTTCTGTTTGCCATGGCCTTTTCCTCCGTCGTCGGTGCAGCCACCTACGATGACCTGATTAGCGGTGCAAAGATGGGTGATACCAGTTCCATCGCCGAACTGGTGCGCAAGGGGGCTTCCGTGGATACCACGGATATCGATGGCAATACCTTGCTGATGCTGGCTGCCCGGGATGGTCATGCCGACTTGGTCGGTTTTCTGATCGGGCAGCGCGCCAAGCTGAATGCCCGCAATTCGGCGGGTGATACGGCCCTGCGGTTGGCAGCTTTCCGGGGCCATGCAGCGGTGGTCGACTTGCTGGTCAAGGCCGGTGCCGCAGTGAACATGAGTGGTTGGACGCCCTTGTCCTACGCCGCGTTCAGTGGTCATGTCGAAATTGCCAAACGTTTGATCGACGCGGGTGCAGATGTGAATTTGAGCAGTGAAAACGGAACGACAGCACTGATAGCGGCGGCGCGCAGCGGTCATGCGGATGTCGTGAAATTGCTCCTGGCCAGGAATGCGAATCCGAATCTGAAGCTGGATACCGGCGAAACGGCGCTGGATGTGGCCATGAAGACCAATAACACCGATATTGCCGCACTGTTGCGTCAGGCTGGCGGCATGTCAGGGCGTTCGGTGACGATCGAGGTTCGCTGATTTCGTTCGCATCCGGCCATCTTGCGGATGGCCGGGCTTGCTGTTGCTGGCTGTGCGTCCGTTAGCGGACGATGGCCGTGATGATGTCGACATCCCGCTCGCTGGCGCGCTTGGCGACAAGAGCTTCCCCTCGTTCATTTTTTGCAAATGCCGGTGCCGCGGTTTTGTGACGCTCGGCTTTTCCTGAAGTGTGTTTTGGGGTGCTGTGGGCTTGGCTAGGCGTGGCAGGTGTTTGCCGGCGAAATTCGCCGTCGGCCAGGCTCTCTGCCGTATTGGCCGGCACTGAGGCGTTGGGCGGTATTGTTTCCCGTTGTTCCACTTCCTGCTTGGCTGTTTCCATAATCGTTGCGCTGCTGGTGCTCGCAACCCTGGGTGGTGCACTCCGGGTGGCCGGGCTCTCGCTTGTTTTCTCCTGCATCGGAGTGGCCTGGACTGGGGTGGCTTCAGGAGAGGGGGCGCCAGCCGGTGCGTTCGTCATCAGCCAATATCCACCGCCGGCGGCAAGCAGGAGCGATGCGGCCCAGATGGCCGGTTTCCGGGTGGCTGATGGCTGCTGGTGGATCTTGGCATATTGGGGATCCAGGTCTTGCAGAATACTCATTACTGTCCTTCGGGTTGCTGTGCAGGATATGCGGCCAAGCTGAAATTAAGCTAAAAAGCAGCTTATCCATGAATTCTGAATAGACTACGACAAGTTCATAAAAAAATCCATTTGTATTAAAATAGTACAAATGACTAACGCCATGATTGGCAGACTGCTTGAGTCGCCCTATTCATGGCTATTTATGAAAGTTTTTCGTGGTTGCGGCGGCTGTTCTAGCGTATTTCCTGCTTGTTGTTTTCGGCGTGCTAATGGTGGCTTTTCCTGCCTGTCGCCAACGTGTAGCCACGGCCTTGGCCGGAGGCGTGTTGCCTTTCCGGCGTGCCGGTGGCTGGTTTTCGGTGGGCTTGCAGCGCATGAATCTCTCGACCAGGCGTCGCTTGCTGCAAGGTAAAGGATTTGTGCTGGGTAATCCTTTATTGGTGCTTGGTGCCCTGTCACTGGTACTCATTCCCTCGTTGACGGCCTTTTTCGTTCACGCACCAGCTGTTTTCGATTTTTCCGAGGAAACGCGCCATGCCGACCGGCAGATTGCTGTTTTGCTCGAAGGGGAACAGCTCATTCCACCTCCCGCCTTGCCGCCGGAGGTCTTTACGACCCGGGAGGTCGAAATGGTTCGCCCGGATGCAGCCCTGGCCAGCCGGAACTGGCAATTGCTTGACCAAGAATTCACGCACCGCCTGTTGGTGGTGTTCCGGCTGATGAAGGAGAGGCATGGCTACGAGATGGTGCTGATCGAGGGCTATCGCAGTCCGGAGCGGCAGGCCAGCCTCTACGAACAAGGGCCGCAAGTCACCCAGGCCGGGGCCAACATGAGCTACCACCAGTATGGCCTGGCTGCGGATTCAGCCTTTTTCCGGGATGGCAAGGTGGTCATTTCCGAGCGCGATCCCTGGGCCATGCGCGGGTATCAGCTCTACGGTGAAATCGCTGCGCAGGTGGGGCTGACCTGGGGCGGTAACTGGAAGATGCAGGACTATGGCCATGTCGAGTTGCGTCGGCCTGGCGTGCTGGGGCGAGTCGCCGCGCAATAACCCGCTGCGGCAATTCTGAAAATCGAGGAGTGGTGGATGAGCAGACCGTTTATTTTGCTGGGAGACAAGACCGATCATGGCGGCGTTGTCATTTCGGCTTCCGAAACCAGCGATTGCGACGGTAAGGGTGTGGCCCGGGTGGGGGACAAGGTGAGTTGCCCCAAGCGTGGACATGGCAGCGTGACCACCATCGTTACCGGTGATCCAACCATGTTGATCGATGGTCGCCCGGCGGCGCGCCATGGTGACAAGACGGCCTGTGGAGCGATGCTGATTGCCAGCCAGTCGCTGACGACGGATTAGGCGGCAGGCGGCGACATGTGGCCTACCTTGCTGAAGGTGCTGGGCGGCAGCTTGCTGACTTTTGCACTGGTTTGGGCACTGGTTCTCGGCTGGTGGCAATCGAACGATTACCAGCCGAATGCGCTGGAACTGGGCCTCTATCTGGCGGCTCTGCCCTTGGCGCTGGTGGGTGGGTTTTTGCTGTTGCGCGGTTTTATCGACCATTTGAAGGCTGCTCCCGAGGCGCTGGCTGCTCCGGCTCCCGATTTGCGCGACGACGACCCTCTGGCCAAGGCGTCAGCCAAAACGGCTGCAGCCGAGCGCTCCTTTACGTTGGGCGTGATTGACGCATTCGTCATTACGGCAGCTGGTGGCTCGGTCGATGACACGCTGGCTGCACTGGAGGATGGCAAGCGCCCAGGGCCGAGTTCCCGCTTAAGCGACGAGGCGGGTTTTCCAGCTTTTGCGGCTGAGGTTGCGGAACTCGATGTCGATGCGATGGCGGAATATCTTGCCGAGACAGCTCTGGCCCAGTTGTCTGACCGGGAGCAGGTGGTGCGTACCCTGGCCTTGCTGGAGCGTGTTGTCGAGGCCTGTAGCGACCGCTTGCGCAGCTGGCTCGAAGAAGCGGGTGAATCGGCAAGCTTGCACGTTGCCTGGATCGTGCCGATGGCCTGGCGGGAGTTTGATCTTCCGGCGCTCAAGGGATGGTTGCAAGCCACCTGGAGAGCCGTATTACCGGAGGGGCGGACGGAGATTGTCCTGGTGCCGGCCTGCCATGAGCTCGATGCGCTACGGGTGTTGGATGAAACTGTGCTGCGCATCAATCGCAACCCGGCAGGCTGTGAAGTGAGCGTGGTGATCGGCGCGACGTCGGCAGTCGACGAACAGGCCATAGCGCAATGGGATATGGCTGGTCGCCTTTTTTCCTCGCAGCATCAGCAAAGACAGATTCCCGGTGAAGGGGCGGTCGCGCTGCTGTTGGCCGGCCAAGGGCTGATTGATCGCCTGTCGTTGCGCGACGGTGTCAGGATCAGTCGCCTGGGGGCGGCGGTGCGGGACAAGCCGGCCGATACCGGTGGCCGCGTCAGCGGCAAACTGGTCGAGCAACTGGTTTCCGGTTTGCTCGACGTGACAGGGGTCGAACCGGCAGCCATCAAAACGGTGCTGCTCGATACCGACCACCGGGCCGGTCATTTGACCGAGGCGCTCGAGGGCCTGGGTAGCCACTTCGCGCATCTCGATCCGCTCAAGGACTGCCTGGCGCTGGGAACGGCCAGCGGTGCCTTGGCACCCATCGGCGGTCTGGCGGCGCTGGCTTGTGCCTGCACCAAGGTTCTGGCTACCGAGGCGCCTGTCCTCTGTGTCAGCAATCAGCATCCGGTCGAGCGGGGCGTGCTTCTTGCCATGCCTTGCTTGCCGCAATCCGACATCAAAACCAGCAGCACTTGAGTAAAGCCCAATCACGATGTATCAACTCCGCAATTTCCTCACCGATTCGCGCTTTCTGTCTTTTCTTGGCGTTGCCGCAATCGCCGCGTTTTTCTTCCTGGGCGCAAAAACACTCAAGGTGGCCATGTTCTGGGCGGCAATCGCCAGCCTGCTCATCCTGCTTGCATGGGGAGGGGTCTGGCTTTACCGCCGGCGTAAATCGCGCCAGGCCAGCGAGGCGATTGGTTCCATGCTGGAACAGCAGGCGGAAGCGGCAAGCAAGCGGGCGAATGGCGCGGCTACTGCCGAGATCCAGGCGCTCAAGGAGCGCATGCAGGAGGCGGTCAAGACTATCAAGACCTCCAAACTCGGGCAGATGTCGGGTGCCGAGGCGCTGTACGAATTGCCCTGGTACATGACCATCGGCAACCCGGCAGCAGGCAAGAGCACGGCGGTGGTCAATTCCGGCCTCAAGTTTCCGTTCGATGATGGGGGCGACGCGGTCATCAAGGGTATCGGTGGTACGCGCAATTGCGACTGGTTCTTCACGACCGAAGGCATCCTGCTCGATACGGCAGGGCGCTATTCGGTGCATGAGGAGGATCGCGAGGAGTGGCTGGGTTTCCTCGGCTTGCTCAAGAAGCATCGGCCGCGTGCGCCGATCAACGGCATTATCGTTACCGTCAGCATCGGCGAGTTGATGGGCAATTCGCCCAGTTTTGCCATCAACCTGGCGAAGAGCTTGCGCCAGCGGGTGCAGGAACTGACTGAAAAGCTGGAGGTCTTTGCGCCGGTCTATGTGCTGTTTACCAAGGTCGACCTGATTCCCGGCTTCCATGAATTCTTTCTCGACCTCGACTGGAACGAACGCGACCGGGTGTGGGGGGCGACCATTCCTTACGAACAGGCCAGCGGCAACGAACTGATCGCCTTGTTCGACCGTCATTTCGATGAACTCTACGAGGGGCTGCGCGCCATGAGCGTGGCCCAGATGTCGCGCCTGCAGGGTGAGAACACACCGCCGGGGCTGCTGACCTTTCCGTCGGAGTTTGCCTCGATCAAGCCGGCACTCAAGGCTTTCATCGCCACCTTGTTCGAGGACAATCCTTTCCAGTTCAAGCCGATTTTCCGCGGTTTCTACATCACGTCGGCAATCCAGAGCAACGACATCAAGCCGCTGACCAACGACCGCATCCTGCGCAAGTTCTCGTTACAGGGCAATGGCCATGGCCAGGTGCGGGCAGCGCTCAGCCATGGCTATTTCCTGAAGGAACTGTTTTCCAAGGTCATCTTTCCCGACCGTAATCTGGTTCGCCAGCATACGACCCGCAGCAAGGCCCGGCTACGCCAGTTCGCCGTGCTTGGGGCACTGTGCTGCCTTGGGTTGGCGCTGGGTGGGTGGAGCTGGTCATATTTCAACAACCGCAGTCTATTGGCCAATGTCGAGCAGGATGTGGCCAAGGCGGTCAAGGTGCAGGAAGGACGGATCGACCTGCAGTCGCGCCTGGAGGCGCTGGAAATCATCCAGGATCGCCTGGCGCAGCTTGAGCAGTTCAACGAGGAGCATCCGCTGTCCATCGGTTTGGGGCTTTACCAGGGCGAGCGGATGGCCGAGCGCCTGCGTCGGGAATATTTCGCCGGGGTCAGCAACGTCATGTTGCTGCCGGTGAAGGAAAACCTCGAAGCCTTCCTCAATGAGGTGAATGCCCAAGGCGATCGACTCAAGCCACAGGGAACTGCCGCCGCCAAGCCGGCACGCAACCGGCAGTACAAGGATGCCTCGCCGACCGAGGTCGAGGATGGCTACAACGCGTTGAAGACGTACCTGATGCTGGCCAGTCGCGAGCATGTCGATGTCGGGCATTTGTCCGATCAGGTCACCCGTTTCTGGCGCGGCTGGCTGGAGGCCAATCGCGGCACCATGACGCGGGAGCAGATGATTCGCGTCGCCGGCCGTATCCTGACTTTCCACCTCGAACACGCCAATCATCCGGAGTGGCCGACCATTGCCAACAACCTGGTGCTGGTCGATGAAGTGCGCGACAAGCTGCGCCAGGTGGTGCGTGGCATGCCTGCCGCCGAGCGGGTGTACGCTGAAATCAAGGCCCGGGCTTCGACGCGTTTTGCGCCGCTCAGCGTGGCCGGTATCGTCGGGCCGGACAATGCAGCGCTGCTTGCCGGCAGCCATGTCGTGTCCGGTGCTTTCACGGTGGAAGCCTGGCGCGAATATGTCCAGAACGCCATCAAGGATGCGGCGACCAATGAGCAGAGCAATACCGACTGGGTGTTGCAAACCTCGACCAAGGATGACCTGACCCTCGAAGGCAGCCCGGAGCAGATCCAGAAATCCCTGGTCGCCATGTACAAGCGCGATTATGCGGAGGAGTGGAAGCAGTTCGTGCAGGGGGTTGGCGTGGCTTCCTTCGAAACATTCCCGGAGGCCGTGGTGGCGATGGATCGCCTGGGCGACCCGCAGATGTCGCCGGTCGGTACGCTGATCAAGGTGGTCTTCGAGCAGACGGCCTGGGATAACCCGGCACTGGCCAACATGGGCCTGGAGCGGGCACAGAAGGGCTTCGTCGAATGGTTCAAGCGTTCGGTGTTGCAGATGGCGCCCAGCCGCGTGCAGCTCGACGTGAATGTGTCCGCCAAGCAGGCAGAGATTCCGATGGGGCCGATCGGCAAGGAATTCGCCGGTTTCGGCCGCCTGGTCATGCCACGCGACAAGGCCGATCCGCTGGTCGATACCTATCTCAAGCAGTTGTCGAAGGTGCGTACCCGCCTGAATCAGCTCAAGAACCAGGGGGATGCGGGGCCGGGCTCGCTCAAGCTGATGCGTGAGACCATCGACGGCAATGGCTCGGAGTTGGCCGAAACGCTGCGTTTTGTCGATGAACAGATGCTCACCGGCCTGCCCGACAATCAGCGCGCCGTATTGCGCCCACTGCTGGTTCGCCCGCTGCTGCAATCTTACGCGGCCATCATCAAGCCGGCGGCCGAGGAACTGAACAAGACCTGGGATGCACAGGTGTACGAGCCGTTCAACCGCAAGCTGGCGATCAAGTATCCGTTTGCCGCCAAGTCGAACATCGAGGCGTCGCCGACCGAAATCAGCCAGATGTTTGGGCCGGAAGGGGCAATTTCGAAATATGTCGAATCGGCAATGGGGGCTTTGGTCGTGCGTCGCGGCAACACCATCACGCCGCGCACCTGGGGCGATTTGGGGATTACGTTGCAGCCCGAATTTATGAACGATTTTGCCCGCTGGGTTTCACCGCTGGATGGTGGCGCGGCTAGTGACACCTCCGGCGGCGGTAGCGGAGGCCAGGCACAGACGGCCTTTATGCTGCGCCCGCAGGCATCCCCGGGTACCACGGGCTACGTTATCGAAATCGATGGTCAGAAACTGAGTTATCGCAACGGTGTGGCGCAATGGGCCAATTTCGTCTGGCCCAACGCATCCGGCGCGCCGGGGGCCAAGATTGTTGCCACTACCTTCGAGGGCAAGGTGGTGGAAGTGGTTAACATCCCCGGCCGTTTTGGGCTGGAGAAAATGATCAACTCGGCCAAGCGTACGCGCCTGCCGGATGGCTCCTTCCACATGACCTGGTCGGCCGACGGGGTCGAGGTTGGGGTTGATCTGAAGGTGGTGAGCAGCGCTCAGGTTCAGGCCGGTGGGGGCAGCGAAGGTGGCTCCGGGCAGCGCGGCCTGGCCGGTGTTGTGCTCCCGCGCTCGGTGGCGGTGGGTAAGGCGAGCTGGGCCGGCGAAGTATCGCCCGCAACGGAGGGGGCAATGGTGCCGGTCAAGCAGGCAGGGGAGGGGGCATGAGTACCGTTGTTTCCTCGCCGGCAACCTGCTTTGGCAAGATTCCGTCGCGCGGTGATTTCATCAAGGGGGCCGGGCAGCATCAATTGGTCAGTGTGCTTGACCGCTGGGTTTCCCAGGGCATGGAGCGCCTGTCGGACGACCCGCGCTGGAAAACCGCCTACGACACGGCCTGTGCCGTCGATTTCGCTTTCGTGGGGGCGCGCAGCCGCTTGTCGGTGGCGGGGCATTTGCGGCCGAGCATGGATTCGTCCGGACGGCGCTTCCCTTTCATTGCCGCAGCAACCATCGAGCGGGATGATGCGTTGATGTTCCGCTGTGCACCGGCCGGACTGGCGCATTCGTTCAGCACCCTGGCGCGGATTGCCGAGACGGGTGTCGGTGGTGCCGAAGCGGCCGATATCCTGGCCGAACTGGATGGAGTCAACTGCGCAGCCGATTTCGAAACGGCGTTGGAGAGCGACCCACTCGGCAACTTTGTGCGACGCAACAGCCTCGATTCGCTGGCAACGCTGGTTGGCGCCAGGAGTACCGAGGCCGTACGCCGCATCATCCTGGCCATCGGCTTGCTGATGCGCCCGGCACTTGGCCAAGGCCATGTGGCGATCGATAAGGAGATCGTCCTGCCGCTGCCGGCGGATGAACGCAATCGCAATCTGGTGGCCAGCTTCTGGCTCTATCTGCTGACAGCCTTCCTGCGTCGAACCCTGGTCGAAATGCAGGTGATTGTCGAGCGGCGTGCCGAGCAGCCACGCCTGATCGTCGGCTTCAACGGTTCCTCGCCGGATACGCTGGTTGCGGCGCTGTTACCCGAGAGTGCGGTGGAACGGATTATTCCGCTGCTCGACCCGGAGTGGGTCGAGGATCAGTCGGCGATTACCGGCGACTACGGCGTGGCCAAATTGTCGTCCTACCTTGCGCAGCCGCACATCTCGCTTGAGCAGGCCATCAATACCTTCCGTGAAGTTTTTCTAGGCGAATGAACATGAAATACCGTCTTATCGTTGCTGCCCTTGCCTGGGCTTTGCACAGTGCCGCATTTGCCCAGACAGCCCAGGCAACGGCCAAGCCGACAGATGAGCCGGGCAAGGTCGTCGCCAGCGGAACGGTGCCGGACGAGGCGGCCCGCGCGGCTATCCTGGGTCGTTTGCGCGAGTTGTATGGTGCCCAGAACGTCATCGATCGCCTGGAGGTGGGTGGCGTGGTGCCACCGCCGAACTGGTCGGAGAACATGGCCAAGATCCTGACGCCCAATCTCAAGCAGGTGCATAAGGGCCAGCTACAGGTCAATGGCACGCAGATCGCCCTTCAGGGCAGTGTTGGTAACGAAGCTGTACGGCAACAGGTAGTCAGCACCATGGCCACTTCGCTAAACCCGACCTATACCATCGACAATGGCCTGGTTGCTGCGGGGGGTGAGGCACAGAGCCTGCTCGACAAGACGCTGTCGAACCGGGTGGTTGAGTTCGAGAGCGGTTCGGCAACCCTGACGCCGCTCGGGCGTGCCATCCTCGATGAAATGACTGCGGCCATCAAGCAGATTGGATCGCCTAAAATCCAGTTGATCGGCCATACCGACAGCCAGGGAAATCGTCAGGCGAATGTGGCGCTCAGCCTGGCGCGGGCTGGAACGGTGCGCAATTACCTGGTCGAGAAAGGAATCCCGGCGGATACGCTGAGTGCCGCAGGCTCCGGGCCGGATCAGCCGGTCGCTTCCAACGACACGTTGGAAGGAAGGGCCAAAAACCGCCGCATCGAGTTCCGCCTGGCTGGGCAGTGAGAGGGGGGCGGCCACTGGCAGTCTGCCAAGGCCGCCTGGGCGATCAGCTCTGGCCGCCGTTGGCCGGTTCGACGCCGAGCAGTTCTTCCATGCGGAGCAGGGCACTGTCGTCCTTGACCACGGTACGCAGCCATTCGTGCAAGGGCATGGTTCCCCATTTGGCAGCTTTCTCCGCCAGGTAGGCGACCGGGCTGTGCGGCTCGGTACGCCTGAAAAACGCGGCAATCTCCTGTAGTTGGCGTATTGCCTGATCGCGTGTGCGAACTGGCCCATCGGCAGACTCCCCTGGCGCTCCGAAAGTCGGTTCGATGCGTTGGCCGTGGGGCGTCGTGGCATTGTGCGTTGGGGCCGGCGTTTGCGCTCCTGTGGTACCGGCGTGACGCTGGAAAAAATGGCTGATGTCTTCCAGAACATCGAAACTCGGGCCGAAGGCGGGCGACAAATCGCCCATCCGCGAGTCGAGCATGGTTTGCACTGCCTTGATGGCGTCACGTACTGCTTCCGCCTGGCGCTGGCCTGCGGCAAAAAAGGCTTTGGGAGTGTCCTTTGCGGCAGCCTCGAAGGTTTCCAGGGATACCGTCGCATTGCGGGCAATTTCCTCGGCCTGGCCCGGGTTGCGTTCGATTTGCTTGGCGGTGGCGCGCGCCGATTCGAGATCGATCAGCGAAAAGCGGCCCTTGCTTGAGCCGGTCAGGGCAATTTCGCGTAGCAGGCGGGGCGTTTGATTGGCCAACCAGTCGAGGACGCCTACCCGCTGCTCGATATCGCCATCGTCAGCTTGGGGGTGGATATCGTTCCAGAAGGTTTCGCAAAGCGTTCCGAGCAAACCGTAGCCTTCGGCCAGACCGTCCAGGCCGGCGATCTTGCTGCGGGCTTCGATCAGCCAGCAGGTGACGCGCATATCTTTGGATTTATTGGCCAGGATGCTTTCTGCAATACGTACAACGCCCGGCCAGTCGGCCTCCTTGATTTCGGTTACCCATTCGCCTTGGGAGAGGGATGGGTCGTCAAAACGGCGTGCTTCCTGGATGTCATCGAATTCCGACGAGAAGACCAGATCTTCACCGCAAGGGCCAAATGATGAAGGGAGTGGGGCTGTCAGCGTTGAAAGATCCATTTTTTCAGGCGTTGATTGAAAAAGCATATTTTAATTGCATATTGCAAGGATGTGCACCGCTTGCCTTTAGGCGATTGAATACCTTTTCTTTCGTGGTGTAGCAGCTACTCGTAAATACTCAAAACGAATAAATTTTTCTTCGTTCAACTCTGTCTATCACGTAAAATTGCATGCCATTTGGATTGTTGTCGAGTTGTTTCTTTCCCTAACATCATGCTGCCTCTTTTTCTTTCCGATACTCGCCTGTACGAACTGAACTGGCCGGATGGTGCCGGGCCTGACATGCCCGTTGAGGCTTGGTGGGGCAGGGAAGCGTTGTCGTCTGGTTTTGAGCTGGTCATCGACTTGCTGTCGACCGATGCGCATATTGAGTTGAAACGCTTTTTGGGGCGCGCCATCCGTCTCGATACCCGCCTCTCGGACGGTGGCAGAGCCAGCCGCAGCGGCCTTGTCCGCGCCGCACAGAAACTCGGCTCCGATGGCGGTTTCGCCCGGTACCGCATTACGGTCGTGCCCTGGATTTGGCTGCTTGGGCGAGGCCGGCATAACCGTGTCTTTCAGGACAAGACCGTCGTTCAGATTGTCGAGACCGTCTTTGCCGATTATGCCGATGTCGCGGCCTGGCAATGGACGGAAGAAGTCGCCGGTTTCCTTGCCGACACCCGTCCACGCAGCTACTGCGTGCAATACGGTGAAAGCGACTATGCCTTCGTTTCCCGCCTGCTTGCTGAAGAGGGGATCGGCTGGTGCGTTGATGAAGACAAAGATGCCCCGGCCGGCCATCGCCTGCGCCTCTTTGCCGACAACCAAGGCTTTCCCGAAGACATTGTTTCCCAATCCGTCAATGGCGGGCAGGGTATCCGCTACCACCGCGCCGACTCCCAGGAAGACCAGGACAGCATCCTTGCCTTCGGGCAACACCGACGGCTGACCAGCAACCTACTCAGCGCCGTCAGCTACGACTATAAAGCCAAGCGAAGCATCAGCCTCAATATCCTCAGCGCTAAAGCCATTGGCGGCCCCAACGCCCCGCAACTCGAAAGCTACGACGATCCCGGCCTCTACGCCTGGGCCAACGCCGGCGAAGCCGAACGTTATGGTCGGCTCGCCATGGAAGCCCGCGAAGCCCGGCAAAGTGGCTGGTTTGGCCGGAGTACCGTACGCAGCCTGCGCCCTGGCACCTGTTTCGACCTCGTTGGTTTACCGCTCGACCCGGGTAATCTTCGGGCCGAACAGCGCTATGCCTTAACCGACATCACGCACACCGGTATCAACAACCTCTCGGGCGACAGCATCGCCGCCATCGCCCGGCGATTGGAGCAGGGCAATCTGTGTGCTGATGGCGAGCAACTTGCCTCAGGTAGTTGGCCTCACTCTGGAAACGATGCTACCCAACCCGCCCGTGCGCCTGAGGCACTTCCGCCTGAAGTCCTCAAACTCGCCGTCGAGCGCGGCTACGGCAATCGTTTCGACGCCCATGCCCAGGCTACTCCCTGGCGCCCCCAACTCGAAGATCGGAGTGGTGCCCGTCTCAACCCCCGGCCCACCGCCCCCGGCCCGATGAGCGCCATCGTCGTGGGCCCCGCAGGCGAAACCACGCCCAACGGCTCCGATGAACTCTGGTGCGATGCCCTGGGCCGGGTCAAGATCCGCTTCCACTGGCAACAAGCC
>CAZDRS010000048.1:0-13668 GCA_964507585.1 uncultured Dechloromonas sp. | reverse complement strand
CCGGCGACGACATGCGCGAAGGCCTGGCCTGCGTGCTGTCGGTCAAGATGCCCGACCCCAAGTTCGCCTCGCAGACCAAGATGAAGCTGGTATCGAGCGAAGCCCGCCCGGCGGTGGAAGAAGTCGTCGCCCAGAAGCTGGCCGACTTCCTGCTCGAGAACCCGATCGACGCCAAGACCATCTGCGGCAAGATCGTCGAAGCCTCCCGGGCCCGTGAAGCGGCCCGCAAGGCCCGCGAAATGACCCGCCGCAAGGGCGTTCTGGACGGCATCGGCCTGCCCGGCAAGCTGGCCGACTGCCAGGAAAAGGATCCGGCGCTGTGCGAAATCTACATCGTCGAGGGTGACTCCGCCGGCGGCTCCGCCAAGCAGGGCCGCGACCGCAAGTTCCAGGCGATCCTGCCGTTGCGCGGCAAGGTCTTGAACGTCGAGAAGGCCCGTTTCGACAAGCTGATTTCGTCCGAGCAGATCGTTACCCTGATCACCGCGCTCGGCACCGGCATCGGCAAGGACGATTTCAACGTCGAGAAACTGCGTTACCACCGCATCATCATCATGACCGATGCCGACGTCGACGGCGCCCACATCCGTACCCTGCTGCTGACGCTGCTCTATCGCCAGATGCCCGAGCTGGTCGAGCGCGGCTACATCTACATCGCCCAGCCGCCGCTCTACAAGGTCAAGCACGGCAAGACCGAGCGCTACCTGAAGGACGACCAGGAATACAACCAGTTCCTGCTCAACATGGCTCTCGACGAGGCTGTCCTGACGCCGCGCGCCGGTGCCGACGGTATCAGCGGCCCGGCCCTGGAAAACCTGGCGCGCTCCTGGCTGGCGACCGAGGCAGTGATCGAGCGTTTGGCGCACATCATCAACCCGGAAGTGCTCAATGCCATCGTTCGCCACAACCTGGCTATCGACCTGTCCAGCGAGGACAAGGCACGCACCAGCGGCGAACTGATCGCAGGCCATCTCTCGGCTGGTACGCGCATCGTGCCCAAGTTCGACGACATCCAGGAACGCTGGATCCTGCGCATCGAGCGCATGCACCACGGCAACCTGAAGGTTGGCCTGATCGACGAGGATCTGCTGCTCTCTGGCGATTTCCTGCAGTTGAAGCGCACCGCCGAAACCTTGGCCGATCTGTTCGGGGCTGGCGCGGTAATGGCGCGTGGCGAGAAGAAGCAGGCCATCGGCAATTTCGGCGATGCGATGAAGTGGCTGCTCAACGAAGTCGAGCGCGGCATCAGCAAGCAGCGCTACAAGGGTTTGGGCGAAATGAACCCCGAGCAGTTGTGGGAAACGACGATGGATCCGAAGGTGCGCCGCCTGCTGCGTGTACAGATCGACGACGCGATTGCCGCCGACGAAATCTTCACCACGCTGATGGGCGAAAACGTCGAGCCGCGCCGCGAGTTCATCGAAACCAATGCGCTGAACGCACGGATCGATATTTAATCCGGAATTTTTCGGATTAACCGGCAAAAGGCTCCGAAATCGGGGCCTTTTCAATTTTTGGGGGAATGAACGATGCGGGTTGTCGTACAGCGTGTGAGCGAAGCGTCGGTGACGGTGAATGGCCGGGTGAGCGGGCGGATTGGGTGTGGCTTGCTGGTGCTGGCCGGTTTTGAGGAAGCCGATGGTGATACCGATCTGGACTGGATGGCCGGCAAGATCGTACGCATGCGCATCATGGCCGATGAAAACGGGGTGATGAATCGGAGCGTGCTGGAGGCAGGTGGCGAGATTCTGGCCGTTTCGCAATTCACCTTGTACGCGTCGGTGAAGAAGGGCAATCGGCCGTCGTGGAGCCGGGCGGCGCGGGGCGATGTGTCGCAGCCCTTGTTCGAGCGTTTCGTGGCCAGGTTGTCGGCAGAACTCGGCAAGCCAGTGCCGACCGGGGTGTTCGGGGCCGACATGCGGGTGGCGCTGGTCAATGACGGGCCGGTAACGCTGACCATCGATTCGCGGCAGCCGGAGTAAAACGCTTCAGTCGCTGGCGAGGGCTTGGCAAAGACGTTCGGTGCCGGCTTGGCCAGCCAGCGGCAGGCCGATACCGCGTTGCGGGTCGGGAATTGCCGCTTCGTTCGGGTTGATGCGGATCAGGCGCCAGCCGTTCTGTTCCGAGAAACGGCGGACGGTGGGAATGTTCGTACCGGCACCGATTTCGATGCACAGCGGTCGTTCGACTGCGCCCAGCCATGCTTGCAGTTGCTGGTATTGCAGCGCAGTGCGCCGTTCTTCCCAGCCCCAATCGCCGAACATCAGGATATTGGGCCGGGCCAGCGCGCCGCAGTGCGGGCAGTGGGGGACTTCGTTGCGCAGTCGGCAGGCGTCGGTGTCGACATCCGGTTGGAAATCGACGGCTGGCCACAGGGCCTGGCAGCAGTTATCGACGCATTGCAGATGATGGATGGAGCCGTGGATTTCGCAGATGCGATTCCCGGCGAAGCCGGCTTTCTGAAACTGGCCATCGACGTTGCTGGTGAAAACGAAGGCTCCGTGTTCTTTTTCGGCAGCCATGCCGAGCAGCAGGTGGAAACCGCGATGGGGCTCGGTTTTGCGGTAGAGATCGAGACGATGGCCGTAGAAACCCCAGGCCAGTTGTGGGTCGTCCGCAAAGGCGCTGGGGTTGGCGATCGATTCGAAGGCAATGCCGGCCCGGCCAAGTGCCGGGTAAACGCGCCAGAAACCGCCCGGCCCGCGAAAATCGGGCAGGCCGGAATCGATACCCATGCCGGCTCCGGCGGTAATCAGCAGGCTATCGGCTTCATGCAGCCATTGCGCGGCGCGCTGCCAGGGGTGGTCGGCCATGCCGTGCTTCAGAGGCTGCAGTCGGTGTCGGAAAGGACGCCCGGGTAACCGCGTGGGTCGTCCTTGTGGTCGTAGATTTCCTGGATGTGGAATTCCAGGTCGGTCAGGGCGCCGTTTTCGTCGGCGTAGATTTCTCGGATACGGAGGATTTCCGGCAGAGCCTCCTTGAAGGCGACGATCAGGTCGGGATCGAAATGACGGCCGCTTTGCTCATCGAAATATTGCAGCGCCGTTTCCAGCGGTACCGCGGGTTTGTAGGGGCGTACCGAAACGAGGGCATCGAAAACGTCGGCAATGGCGACGATGCGTCCTTCGAGCGGTATGGCCTGCCCCTTGAGACCTTGCGGATAGCCGCTCCCATCCCATTTTTCGTGATGGGTGAGGGCGATGATGCGGGCGGTTTCGAGCAGTTCGTTGTCGTGCTTGCCGATGATTTCGGCACCCATGATCGGGTGCTGGTACATGACTTCCCATTCGGCGGCATCGAGCTTGCCGGGCTTGAGCAGGATGGCGTCGGGAATGCCGATCTTGCCGATGTCGTGCATCGGCGCGGTATTGAAGATGATGTCGGCGGCTTCCTGGCCCAGGCCGTGGGCGAGGGCGATGAGCCGGGCGTAGTGGCTCATGCGCAGGACGTGGTTGCCGGTTTCGTTGTCCTTGAATTCGGCGGCGCGGCCCAGGCGGCGGATGATCTGCTGGCGGGTGGTGAGCAGTTCGTGGGTGCGTTGCTGCACCATGTGGGCCAGTTCGCGGGTCTGGTCGTAGAGGGCGAGGTGGGTGCGGACGCGAGCCTTGACGATGGGCGGGCTGATCGGCTTGGTGATGTAGTCGACGGCACCGGTTTCCAGGCCGCGGCGTTCATCCTCGGTGCTGCTCATGGCGGTGACGAAGATGACCGGAATGCGTCGGCGATCCGGGTTGGCCTTCAGGCGGCGGCAGATTTCGAGGCCGCTGATGCCGGGCATCATTATGTCGAGCAGGATGAGGTCGGGCGGTTCGTCGGAATAGACGATCTTCAGCGCCTTTTCGCCGGAGGTGGCGATGCGGATGCGGTATTCGTCGCGCAGGATTTCGCTGAGCAGGTCGATGTTGTCGGGGCTGTCGTCGACGACCAGGACGCATTGCTTGGGCAGGAGAGGGGACATGGCGCTCTGCTCTTTCGGTTAATCAGGTGGGTTGCTGTTGCGCGATCAAGTGTTCGAGAAGTGCCTTGGCATCGTCGAAGTCGTACTGGCCGATGTAGCGGGCCAGTTGCTCGACCTGTTGCGGATCGAAGGTTTCCCGGAGCTGGCTGGAGATCTCTTCGAAACAACGGACGGCTATTGCATCGTCATTATCCAGCAGGCGATGCAGATCGGATAGCGCGTTGTGCGCCAATTTGCCGGGTGCCGGCGCGACGACCGTGGTCATCTCCCCCAGCAGCTGGGTTGCCTGGGTTATGACCATGGGCAGGCTAGCCTGTAGTTCCCTCAGGCAGGTATCGATGGAAGCGGCATCGGCTTCCGGCGTTTGCTTGAGTTGTCGTTCCAGTTCGCCGGCAATCCTGGCCAGTTCGCTGGCTCCGATATTGCCGGCCAGGCCGCGCAAGGTGTGGGTGCGCAGGATCATGGCCGGGGTGTCGCGGTGTTGCCAGTCGGCCAGCAATTGCACGTCGGCATCAGCCTGGTTTTCGCAGAAGCGGGTCAGTAGCCGGCTGTACATGCTGCGGTTGCCGCCCAGGCGAATGAGCGCGCCAGCCGTGTCGATGCCGGTTTCGGTGGTCGATTGCGGCAGCGGGGGGCTCGCTGGCTGGGCGGTTTCCGTCGTCGTTCCGCCCAGCCAGCGGGCCAGGGTGGCGTGCAGCACGGCGACGTCGATAGGCTTGGGAATATGGTCGTCCATGCCGACATCCAGGCAGCGCTGGCGGTCGGCGGCCAGTGCGTTGGCGGTCATGGCGACGATGGGCATGCGGGGCAGGGTCGAATCCTGGCGGATGGCCTGGGTGGCGGTATAGCCGTCCATGACGGGCATGTGGCAGTCCATCAGGATCAGGTCGTATGGCTGGAGCTTGGCCTTGGCGACGGCTTGTTGCCCGTTTTCGGCGGTTTCGACGACGAGGCCGATGTTGCCGAGCATTTCTTCGGCCAGCTCGCGGTTGACCTCGTTGTCCTCGACGAGCAGCACCCGCCGCCCGGTGAAGCGAACCCCGGGCTGGATGGCCGGCCGTTCCGATAGCGGGCACATGCCGTTGTCGCGATGCAGGGCGAGCATGATGCTGTCGAACAGGCTGGAGGGCGTGGCCGGCTTGGCGAGGATGGCGCCGACCTTGTGGTTGCCGAGGGCCGCCTGCATTTCCTCGTAATCGTTGGCGGTGGCCATGATGACGGCGGTGGTGCTGTCCGGGTCGTTCAGGCGGAATTGGCGCAGCAGTTCGATGCCGTCCATGCCGGGCATTTTCCAGTCGATGATCAGCAGGCCGTAATGCGCGTTGCCAGCCAGTTCGTCGAGGGCTGCCTGGCCACTGCCGACGGCCTTGCCATCGATGCCGAGCATGCTCAGCATGTGCAGGAAGACTTCGCAGGCGCCGTGGCTGTCGTCGACAACCAGGGCGCGCAGCGCATCGGGCAGGCCGATACGGCGCGGGGTGTCGGCCTGGGTGGGCGACAGGCCGAAGGGCAGGCGGAAGGTGAAGCAGCTGCCGATACCGGGCTGGCTGGTGACGCCGATTTCGCCGCCTTGCAGGTCGACGATGCGCTTGCAGATGGAGAGGCCGAGCCCGGTGCCGCCGTATTTGCGCGTGGTCGAGGTATCGGCCTGGGTAAAGGCGGAGAAGATTTTCTCGACTTGCCCGGCATCCATGCCGATGCCGCTGTCGATAACGTCGAAGCAGAGTTCGACCTGTTCGTCACGGCTGGCCAGCCGTTTGACCGTGACCCGGATTTCGCCGGTCTCGGTGAACTTGATGGCATTGCCGACCAGATTGAGCAGCAGCTGGCCAAGGCGCAGCGGATCGCCGAGCAGTTGGTCGGGCACATCCGGGGCGATGTCGTAGATCAGCTCCAGGCCGCGTTCGCGGGCCTTGATGGCACATACGTCGCTGAGATGCCGGAAGGTGGTGTCGAGGCTGAACGGCGTTTGCTCGAAGTGCATCATGCCGGCATCGATCTTGGACAGGTCGAGGATGTCATTGATGATGCCGAGCAGGCCCTTGGCGGCATTGTCGACCTTGGCCAGGTAGTTCCGCTGGCGGGGTGTCAGTTCGGTTTGCAGGGCGAGGTGGGTCATGCCGATGATGGCGTTCATCGGCGTGCGGATTTCGTGGCTCATGTTGGCCAGGAAATCGGCCTTGGCGGCAGCGGCGGATTCGGCGGTGGCGCGGGCGCGTTCAGCTTCGCGCTCGGCATTTTTCAGGGGGGTGACATCGACGATGATGCCGATCAGCCCGCCGGGCTGGCCGTTGGCAGTGCGAAATCCGGTGACCGTGCACAGTGTGTCGTGGGCCGTGCCATCGGTCAGTACGCTGCGGATTTCGCGGCTGCTGTGGCCGCCACTGGCGATGATCGCTTCCGCCTCCGCCTGGTTGGCCTGTCGTTGATCCTCGGGCAGGAAGTCGAGTTCGAGCACACGCTGGCCGACGATTTCGCTGCGTTCGGTGTTGAAAAAGGATTCGTAGGCCGCGTTGCAGCCAAGGTAGCGCGACTCGGCATCGAGATAGAAAATGGGGTTGGGAATGGTGTCGAGCAGGGCTTGCAGGAAGTTGAACTGGTGGATCAGTTCGGCTTCGATCTCGCGCCGGTCGGTGACATCGAGGACAGTGAGCAGCAGCGAGTCGAGGTCGCCCTTCTCATTGCGCACGGCAGTGATTTGCACGTCGCCCCAGCAGGTTTCGCCGTTTGGACGGGAAAAGCGGAATTCGTCGCGCAGGCTTTGCCGGTTGCTTCGCTCGCTGTGGTTGAGCAGCGTATTCATGTGCTCGACCACCTCGGCAGGCAGGGTGATGCTTTCGGGGTGGCCGAGCAGATGGTCGATGGATTGATCGACAAAGCGGGCAAAGGCTGGATTGACCAGCACCGGATTTTGCCCGGCATCCAGGCTGACGATGCCGACGGCGGCATTGTCGAAAATGGCGCGGAAGAAGGCTTCGCGCTTCTGCAGGATTTCCTGATTCTGGCGCAGGGCGACGGTGCGCTTGGCGACCTTGGCTTCCAGTTCGCTGTTGGCGGCCTGCAACTCCTGGTGGGCGGCGAGCAGATGCTGGCGCATCCCCTCCAGGGCATTGGCCAGTTGCACCACTTCGCGCCAGGGGGCCGTGGTGCTCACCGGTAAATCGAGGCTGCGGCTGCCGATGCGCGTGCTGTCCTCGGCCAGCGCCATGAGCGGCTCCCCGAAGCGGTGGGCGATGCGGATGGCGACGATCATGCCCAGGGCGAGTGCCGACAGGGTAATCAGGCCGAGCAGCAGCAGGTCGTTGCCGGAAACCGGCACGAAGTCGCTTTCCGGGGCCAGGATACCCAGCCAGATGCCACTACTGTTGCCCTTGACCGGCTTGAACAGGCTGATCCAGCGCCCGTCGGCCTGGTTCTGGTAGTGCAGGCCATGTTCTGGCGATGGCGCGTGCTGCCATTGCCGGAAGGCGCCGGCCAGTTCGGGCAGGCCAAGATCCTCCGGCGTCTTGAGCAGGGCATTGCTGATCGATTGGTGATCGGCAAAGCGCGGGTCGCGCGGCGGGGCGATCAGGCGGCCTTCCTTCAGAAAAAGGGCGGCCTTGCCGTGGGGGCTGAACGCCATTTGGGTGGTGAATTCGGCCATGTCGAGCAGGCGGACATCGTGGCCAATGACGAAGCGGCTGCCGTCTGCCCCCCGCCAGCGCATGGCGGCGGTGATGCCGGGCTCCTTGGTGGTGAAGAAGATGTAGGGCTCTGTCCAGAATACCGACTGGTCGTCCGGCAAACTCATGGCCCCCTTGAACCAGGGGCGTTCCCGGGCATCGTAATCGCGCTCGCGCATGTCGACGCTTTCGATCTGCCGGTCGGCGTTCCAGGTAATCCAGAAGGTCTGCTTGCCCCATGCTTGCGGGTTGGAAATGCGGTTGAGCCAGCGGCCGTCCTGGGCCAACAGCAGCAGGATCTCGCGCCCCGACTCGTGGGCGAAAATGACCGAATTGATTTCGCCATGGTTGGCGATGATCGGGAAAAAGAATTCGTTGAAGCGCAGCAGCTGATCGTGGTCGATATCGCCGCTACGGCCCCAGCCCTGGCTGCTGCGCAGGGTAACTTCGACCGTTCGGAGCAGGCTGCTGAAACGTCCTTCAAGCTGTTGGGCGGCCAGCTCCATTTGCGACTTTGCCAGGCGGTCTATGGTGGGCTGGCCGATCAGGTGGTAAAGGGCGAAGGTAAAGGTGGCCAGGGCAAGCAGAATAAGCAGGCCGATGCGCAATATCAGGCTGTTGGCGAAACCCGGTCTTCCAAAGGAAACGCCACGCAGCATCCCTTACCCCCCGTCTGGTCGCTAAGTGCTGCCCATTCTTTCGAACTCGATTTTTATTGTTGTGCAGCAATGCTGCGACAAATACCGCCGGCGTATCGGCCTGTCAAGGGAATATGCCGTAAGGCTATGGCGTAATGGTGATTTCCGGCGGTTTGCCCAGGAATTCCAGGCGCCGGTGCAGTGCTTCGGTAACGAAGATGCGGCCATCACGATCGACGCGCAGGACATTGCCCACCTCCATCTGCCGGGCCATGGCACGCCAGCCGTCCGGCCCGGCGACGAAAATAGGCTTCGATGCCGCGTCGGACAGCGTGCCGGCCTTGGGCCCGGGCGGAATCAGTACGGTGACGGCTTGCGTATGGTCGGCCGGGTAGCCGGTACGCGGGTCGAGCAGGTGGGGGTAGCGCTTGCCATCGACCTCGAAGAAACGCTGGTAGTCGCCCGAGGTGCCGATCGCTTCGCCGTCCTCCAGCATGACGGTGGCGAGCGGGCCGGGCTGGCGCGGGTGCTGGATGCCGATCCGCCATTTCCGGCCTTCCTTGCTGCCCAGGGCCATCACGTTGCCGCCGATGTTGATCAGCGCATTGCGGATGCCCATGCCGCGCAGGATGTTGGCTGCCCGGTCGAGTGCCACGCCCTTCAGGTAACCGCCGAAATCGAGCGCCACCTGCGGGTTGCGGCTGCGGATGGTGGTGCCGTCGATGGTGATGTCGGCAATCGACGGCTTGCTGGCCAGCCAGGCCTGGATGGCGGCTTGCGGTGGCAGTTCGGCCTTGAATTCGTCGGCCTGGAAACCCCACAGGCCGATCAGCCGGCCGATGCCGGGGTCGAACAGGAAATCGCCCTGGCGGGCCAAAGCCTGGGCCTCGCCGATGAAGCCTGCCAGTTCGGGCGTTACCGGGTGCGCCTTGCCGGCAGCGATCGCTTCGTTCAGCGAACGCAGCTCGGATGGCTGCCAGGCGTGGTAGGCGCGGTGCAGGCGGTCGAATTCGCGCAGCACGGCGGCGATGGCCTGCCGGCCCTGTTCCGGCTGCTCGCTGACGACGATGACCTCGACCCGCGTGCCGAAGACATAGGCCTGTTGTTCCTGCAGCGGCGTGCGGCCACAGGCGGCCAGCGCCAGGACAGCCAAGCCCCGGAGCAGCAGGTTCAGGACAGGCCGCATGCGTGTTCGATGGCGGAGATGAAGGCGCTGGCGGCGTCGAAGCCCGATTGCTGGCGGATCTCGACCATGCAGGTCGGGCTGGTGACGTTGATTTCGGTGAGATGGTCACCGATCACGTCGAGGCCGACCAGCATCAGGCCGCGCTTGAACAGCACCGGGCCGAGCGCCTCGGCGATCTGCCGGTCGCGGCCGGAGAGTTCCTGGGCGACGCCGGTACCGCCTGCCGCCAGGTTGCCGCGGGTTTCACCGGCCTTGGGGATGCGCGCCAGGCACCATGGCACCGGTTTGCCGGCGATGAGCAGGATGCGCTTGTCGCCGGCCGATATTTCCGGCAGGTAGCGTTGCGCCATGACGGTGCGGGTGCCTTCCCGGGTCAGGGTTTCGACGATGACGTTGCGGTTCGGGTCGTTGCGATGAATGCGGAAAATCTGGCTGCCCCCCATGCCGTCGAGCGGCTTGAGGATCACATCACGCTGTTCGTCGATGAAATGCTGGAGCTGCGCCATTTTGCGGCTGACCAGCGTCGGCGGGGCGTAGTCGGCGAATTCCATGATCGCCAGCTTTTCGGAATGCTCGCGTAGGGCTCGTGGCCGGTTGAAGACGCGCACGCCATCGGCTTCGGCCCGTTCGAGTAGCCAGGTGGCGGCCAGGTACTCGAAATCGAAGGGCGGATCCTTGCGCATGATCACCGCGTCGAAGGCCTTGAGCGGCAGCCATTCGCGGCCGGTTTCGCGATACCAGTCGTGGTCGTCCGGGCGCAGATGCAGGTGCAGGGCCTCGCCGAAGACGCCGCCGGCATGCCCGGCCTCCGGCTTGCGCCAGCCCAGGCTGGCGGCGTCGATGGCGAAAACCTCGTGGCCGTGTTTTTCGGCGGCACGCATCATGGCCACCGATGAATCCTTCCAGGCCTTCAGTTCGGGCAGCGGATCGACGACGAAAGCCAGTTTCAACGACTGGCTGCTGCCGCCGAGCAGATGTTTTTCGAAATGGAGCTGCTGGGCCACGCCGGCTTTCAGGCCTCGTCGGTTTCCGGTGCCGTGCGCTCCAGTTCGATGGCGGCGGCGAGGCAGGCCAGGCGGCCGACGACGCCGTAGGCGTAGAAGCGGTTGGGCGGCGAATCGGGGTTGCCGCAACGGTAATCGGGCAGGTTGCAGCCGGTTTCGAAGGCCAGCGGCTCGAAATGCATGCCCGGCGCATTGAGGTTCTCGTCCTTGCCGCGCCCGGTATGCACACGATAGAAGCCGCCGACGACGTAGCGGTCGATCATGTAGATGACCGGCTCGGCCACCGCGTCCTTGACCGTTTCGAAGGAATGCACGCCTTCCTGGATCAGCACCTCGGAGACTTCCAGGCCTTCCTTGACGACGCTCATCTTGTTGCGCTGCTTGCGGTTCAGCGCGATCACCTCGTCGGCGTCGCGTACCGTCATCACGCCCATGCCGTAGGTGCCGGCATCGGCCTTGACCACCACGTAGGGCGTCTCGTCGATATCGTACTCGCGGTATTTTTCCTTGACGATGTCGAGCACCGCGGCAACGTTGGTGGCCAGGCATTCCTCGCCCTGGCGTTCATGGAAGTTGATGCTGCGGCACACCGAGAAGGCCGGGTTGATGCGCCACGGGTCGATGCCGATGGCCTTGGCGAAGTCGTTGGCAACCTGGTCGTAGGCGGCGAAATGGTTGGACTTGCGGCGCACCGCCCAGCCGGCATGCACCGGCGGCAGCACGACCTGGTCGTGCAGGCCCTGCAGGATGGCCGGGATGCCGGCCGACAGGTCGTTGTTGAGCAGGATGGCACAGGGGTCGAAGCCATCCAGGCCCAGGCGGTAGGGGGTGCGAACCAACGGTTCAAGCAGCAGGCTCTGGCCGTTGGGCAACTCGATCGTGGTCGGCTGGTCGATTTCCGGTAGCAGGGTGCCAATGCGCACGTTCAGACCGGTCTGCTTGAGAATGGCGGCAATCTGCGCGACGTTCTGCAGGTAGAACTGGTTACGTGTGTGGTTTTCCGGGATCAGCAGCAGGCTGCGGGCATCGGGACAGAACTTCTCGATGGCGCTCATCGCCGCCTGCACGCAGAGCGGCAGGAAGGCCGGGTTCAGGTTGTTGAAGCCACCGGGGAACAGGTTGGTATCGACCGGTGCCAGCTTGAAGCCGGAGTTGCGCAGGTCGCACGACGAATAGAAGGGCGGCGTGTGATCCTGCCACTGGCCGCGCAGCCAGTGTTCGATCTGCGGACTGGCCGCCAGGAAGCGGCGTTCCAGTTCGAGGAGCGGCCCGGTCAGGGCGGTGGTGAGGTGCGGAACCATGGGCTGTGTCTCGGTCTGCGGTTATTGTTGTGGCCGCAAATCTTACACCGCACTGCAGCAGATGGGGTCAGAGTCGATAGTCTGCCTGGGCCAGTCGTTGCAGGCGGGCGATGACGTCGGCGAAGTTGTTTTCGCTTTCGGCCACCTCGTCGAAGTAGCGCTGGGTTTCGTCTACCGCATTGCGGATCAGGTCGTCCATGTAGGATAGCTGCACCTCGGTCAGGCCCAGTGTCTGGGTGGTTCGCCCCAACTGCTCGATACTGGCGAGCAGGGCGGCCTGGCCTTTGCGATGGCTGGCGCCGGAGTTCTGGGTGGCCTGTTGCATGGCAATGCGCAATTCGTCGAGTGCTGCTTCGATGCCCTGTTTCTGCAGTTCCCGCTCGGTGGCGGCATCCAGGCCGGCCATGCGCATGTCGGCGCTTTCCGCCAGGACGGCGAGGTGATCGCGCAGGCGGCCGAGTTTTTCCGGATTTTCGATCGGCAGGTTTTCAACCAGCAAGGAGACGTGGTCGAAATTGATCACGGCCCGCGAGCCCATTTCGAATATGCGACCGATATCGCGGAGTTTTTCGAGAACGGC
Organism: uncultured Dechloromonas sp.; assembly: GCA_964507585.1. Taxonomy (GTDB): domain Bacteria; phylum Pseudomonadota; class Gammaproteobacteria; order Burkholderiales; family Rhodocyclaceae; genus Azonexus. Next base: position 1,339 of record CAZDRS010000048.1, on the reverse strand, counting down.
GCCCTGCATGGCGGTCATTGGCCCCTCGGCGTTCAGGGCAACCTGATCGTAGTGGCCGCGTACCTGGACGGCGCCTTGCAGCCCCCAGGCCTTCATGGCGGCGACCAGACGAGCGGCGATGGCGGCGTAGCTGGTGGCCAGCGCCGATTTGCGCAGGAATTCGATGACGACGCCCAGGTCGCCCATGCTGGTCATCGCCGAAAAAGCGACGCGCTGGGCATCCGATGACTGGTTGGCCAGGGTGCGAACCTTCTCATGCAACTCGATGGCGTTGTTCAGCTTATAGCGCAGTTCATGTGCGGCAATGGGTTTGGTCAGAAAATCGTCGCCGCCGGCTTCATAGGCGGCGACCCGTTCCGGCGTGGTGTCGTGGGCCGAGACGAAGATGACCGGAATATCGGTTGCCCGGGATTGTTCGCGAAAGCGGCGACAGGTGTCGTAGCCGTTGATATCCGGCATTTCGATATCGAGCAGGATGGCATCGAATGCCCCTTCGCTGGCCAGGAAATCCGCGCCGCTTTCGAATGAGGCAACGTCGTAATCCTTTTCCAGCAGGCGCGTCAGGATCATGCGTTGCGGAGGATTGTCGTCGACGACGGCGACGCTGAAACGCTGGGTCATGGTATCTATCTCCCACCAATGGCAATTCTGGCAAAAATAGCATAATGCATGGGCGCTGTCACCGCAAGTACTTGAAAAAAGGTAAAATTCGCCCCTTTGTTTCATCGCTAGCCAGCAGAACGGATTTTCATGCTCGTCGCCGCCAATATCACCATGCAATTCGGGGCCAAGCCCCTCTTCGAAAACGTCAACGTCAAGTTCGGCGAAGGCTATCGCTACGGCCTGATCGGTGCCAATGGCGCTGGCAAGTCGACTTTTATGAAGATCCTGTCCGGTGCGCTGGAGCCGTCGGCCGGCAATGTGTCCAAGGACGTGACCGAGCGCATGGCCTACCTGCGCCAGGATCAGTTCGCCTACGAAGACATGCGCGTCCTCGACGTGGTCATGATGGGCCATGAGGAACTGTGGGCTGCCATCCAGGAACGCGACGCCATATACGCCAACCCGGAAGCGACCGAAGACGATTACATGAAGGCCGCCGAACTGGAAGGCAAGGTCGGCGAATACGACGGCTACACGGCCGAATCGCGTGCCGGCGAACTGCTGCTTGGCGTCGGCATCCCGACCGAACAGCACAACGGCCCGATGAGCCAGGTCGCCCCGGGCTGGAAGCTGCGCGTGCTGCTCTGTCAGGCCCTGTTCGCCAATCCGGACATCCTGCTCCTCGACGAACCGACCAACAACCTCGACATCAACACCATCCGCTGGCTGGAAGACG
>CAZDRS010000047.1:0-13808 GCA_964507585.1 uncultured Dechloromonas sp. | reverse complement strand
AACTTAAGCAAACCCTCCAGCAAGCCATTGGCAGTTCCACGAAAGCCAACTTTGAAACCGGTATCGTCACCTGGAAGAAAGCCAAGTACAGCGTGGTGCTCGATGTCACACGTCTTCTCAAGGATCACCCCGAGTTCCAGCAGTGCTATGCCCTGGTCAGGCCTGGCAGCCGGCGCTTCCTGGTGGCGTGAGCGACATCCACCACCCTCATTTTTGATCACAAGAGGCAAGCAATGGAAAAAACCATGAGTGACGTCACGCTGGCGTGTCCGGACTGTGGCAGCGACAACGTCCATATCGTCATTGGGGAAGCATCAGGCCGGGCGATATTTGCCGACGAGGTATTTGACGACCGAGACGATGCGATGTGTGGCGATTGTCATCATAAAGAGCAGGCCGCTGCCTTTATTTCTGTTGCCGGCTAAACGGAGGGAGAGACATGGAAATTTTCAACTTTCTACCCCAATCTCCGGCCATTGAACGGCTGCTCAATGCCTGTCGGTCAGCGCTGGCCTACCTGCCCGAATCCGAAAAGCACACCCTCGTCGAAGCGATGCGCGAATTCGAGCATTTCGGCTCCCCTGCACTCTGGTCTTCCGTTGATGTTGATGCCGACGAGGCCTATGACTTGAGCGAAGGAGAGAAACGCGAAGCAATTGGGCGTTTTATCCAAGACTACGAATGCAAGGCGGCGGACTGGATGGCCATCGACGCGCATGCCCGTGATGTTCTGGCTGAACGTCATCTTCATGGTCGCGTATGACCCGCGCCAGCCGGCGCTTCCGGATGACCTGATCGATTCAGGTATCCCATTACAACGCAATCCGCCTTCCCGACCTGCAACCCAAGCGGTGCAGGCGGAAGGCATTTTTTTACAGGAGTCACTGATATGTTGAAAGGTCTCGCCATTACGCCGCCCTTACTGGGCCGAATCTCCATCGGCAAGGTGGTCGAGAAAAACGGCAAGCGTTTGCCCGAGAAGGATGATCAATTCACCATTACCAGCCAGGTACAGAACAAGGATGGCTGGTTGCCGCATCCGCTGGATGAAGCCCTGCGCAAGGAGCAGGGCGGCAAGATTCGCAATATTCCGATCCGCTTGTTGTTCAACGATCCCGATCTCAACTTTCGGGCCGAATACAGCTTGTTCGACCGAACGACCGGTCGTCCACTCTGTGTCGGCGACGGACAGAACTGCAAGCGGCAGACGGAAGAGGGCATCAAGTCGTTTCCATGCCCGTCACCGGAAGCCTGTCCTCTGGCGAAAGGAGGTTGCAAACCCTATGGACGCTTGTATGTCGCGTTGGGTGACGATGATCCGCTGGGCAGTTTTGTCTTCCGGACTACAGGATTCAACAGCATTCGAACCTTGAGTGCTCGGTTGCAATACTTTCAGGCAATCTCGGGAAACAAGCTCTCCTGCCTGGCGCTGGAACTACGCTTGCGTGGGAAATCAACGCGCCAGAGTATGGGAACGCCTATCTACTACGTGGATATCACCCCACGGTCAGGGCTGTCTACGGAGGAAATGCTGCTGCAGGCCAGGCAACTGGATGAGGCACGCCGACAAGCTGGGTTTGATCAGGATGCCTTGGATCAGGCGGCCAAGCTGGGGCTGGGCAATGGGGCGTTTGAGGATGGGGAGGACGAGGGTGGTGCTGTGGTGGAGGAGTTTTTTCCATCCACGGTGCAGGCCGACAGCGACTTGGCCTCTTCTGCGATCATAGAGAGTGTAGGCGGCAAGAGTGAACCGTCGCTTCTTGAAAAACTTGAAAGAGTCGGGCAGTCAAGGAAATCGGCTTGATCCGGTTGCCTTAGATGGGCGAATTGAATGCTCCGCTCTTCGCTCGATAGCGATCCAGAAAACCGCTGATATCCAGAGACAGGATGTCAGCGATCTGGACAAACTCTGTGACATCCAAACGACGGTCGCCAGACTCATATTTGGATACATAGCTTTGTGGTTTGCTCAGCTTGGTCGCCACTTGCACTTGCGTCATTCCTGCATCTTCGCGAGCTTGCGTAAGCAACTCTCTGAAGATCGCATACTGACGGGAATGGAGCGACTTAACCATGACGGCACGGTAATGCTCCCTTGAGAAATATCCCGAAATGGGATATTTTGCAAAAATGCAATTGTGCTTATGCCAACCCCCCGACTATTGGCAGGTTCGAGATCTTTGTGGTTTCGCTGCCTGCAATGGATGAGGTTTTGAATCTCAGAAGGATATTCCATGTACAACCAATCTCCGCTAGAAACCCTCGCCAGCTACGCCATCACGTTCGTTGCCGGCGCGATTGCTGTTATCGCAGTCTCGGCCTATGGCAAGTGGATGAAGCATCAGGGCCGTACGACTGGCCCGGGCGTTTCCCCGTAATCCGTAACCGGCGAGCTACTCGCCAAACATCCAAAGGATCAGCATGTCGATTGATATTCAGAAATTCACTGCCGACGAACTTACCTTGGAGAAGCTCGATACGCTCGCCATGCGCCACGAGTCGTTCCAGGTTGTCGCCGTGTCCAACATCAGTGCCGTGGTTGAGAAGATTGAAGGCCGATTGGAAAAGCAGAACCTTAAATGCCGTGTTTATTCCGAGTACCGCTCTACCGCGATGGCGGCTACCTTCAGTCCGGCTGCGGTGGTAGGGCTGGGGGCTGCCGTCGGCATCGGATTGCACAACCTCGCGACGTTCAATCCCGACTACGAAATCGGGAAAAACAAGCTGGCAGGTACGGTCACTGTCAAATACATGAAGTAAGCCCGAGTGCAGCGCACTCGGAATCAAGGAGCGCGTATGAAAAAGCTATTAGCGGCCCTGTGTGGCCTGCTGTCTGTCACGGCTGCTCATGCCTGTAACTGGAATGCCGAGAACTGTACGTTTGAGATGCTGAACAACATTCAACGTCAGATTAACAACCTGAAGCAGAATCCCAAGTTCATGCAAGAGAAGTTTTCTGAACTGCAAGCCAAGGCTCAGTACATTGATCGCAAGACGGCATCGTGTTCGAACTGGAAATGCTCGAACGACACCATGTCCGAATTCAACACCTATGTTGCACAACTGACGTTGAATTACGGAACCGCCAACAAGCTTGCAGTAGCCCCTGCGCCAGCGCCTGTTCAGGATAAGTGGGCCGGCCAGTGCGTGGTGGCAGCCAAGCCAGGCGTGAATGCCTATGTCGATCAGAGCGGTACTAGTAAGGCGGGTGCGGTATCTGAATACATTGGATATACCGTTACTCAAACCGCTGACAAATTGGTTGGATTGAAGGTTGCAGAAAGTGGGAAGTTTGTTGGCTGGGCGAAAAGGAGCGAGCTTCAGATGCAGGACTTGAGAAACTGTAACTGACCGGAATAAGGCAAGGGGGCGAGAGCCCCCTTTTTGCTCCATGAATTTTTTTTCGAAATGCTACGAACTGTTGTGACTTCCGTCCGAAATGCCGGACAGGTGTCGACTTACCGGAAGAGATTTACGACGTTCGTATCGCTACTTTCAGTGGCTTTTCCGAGTAAATCATCTAGTAACCTTGGCTGAACGCCCATCTGACGAGCTACAGCAGAGAGCGGAACTCCAAGTTGTTCATTCATTACCTGTAGGCCATCGGACACAACTTCCGGTGTTTCGAGCGGCATCATCGAGTCTTCGTTCTCGGCTACTCCTTGTTGAACCTCCCTGAAATTGAGCCGGGGTCGCTCACGACAGCGTTAACTCCATGTCACAAAACTGTCGTTGAGAAATTTATACAGTTCAATTATTATAGAAATATGACTATCAAAGAAGCCGTGGCCGCGCTGGGTGCGCTGGCGCAAGAAACCCGATTGCAGATATTCCGGTTGCTCGTTCAAGCGGGGGCCGGGGGGCTTTCTGTGGGCGCTATTGCTGAACGCCTTGGCACCGAGGCGAACGGTCGCCTTTCTTTTCATTTGAAAGAATTGGCTATTGCCGGCTTGGTTACTGCCAACCAGTCAGGTCGCTTTGTCTATTACTCGGCCAACTATTCGGCAATGAATGACCTGTTGACCTACTTGACAGAACATTGCTGTAGCGGCGCTTCCTGCGGGATCGAAGTTGTTCCCTGCGATCCTGAAAAGACTTCCTAAATAACTCAGATACCGACAAACACCATGCCCAAATCGATCTACAACGTTCTAGTCCTCTGTACCGGGAATTCAGCTCGTTCCATTCTTGGCGAAGCCTTGTTCAACCACCTTGGCCAAGGTCGTATTCGTGCTTATTCGGCGGGTAGCCAGCCGTCGGGCAAAGTGAATCCGGTCGCCTTGGAAACCCTCGATAAGCATGGCATTACCCAACCGGAAGCGCGCAGCAAATCGTGGGACGAATTTGCCGCTCCGGGGGCTCCCGAGATTGACTACATCTTTACGGTCTGTGCGAGTGCCGCTGGCGAGACCTGTCCTGTATGGATCGGGCATCCGACTACCGCGCACTGGGGGATTCCCGATCCCGCTCATGTCGAACCGATGTCTGCGCGTGTTGAGGCCTTTGAAGTTGCCTATGCTCAGTTGGAGCGCCGGATCAAGGCCTTCCTTGCTTTGCCGCTTGAGGCAATGTCCGCGGCAGATATCAAGGCTGCAGCCAAACGGATTCACGAGGAAGCGGCTGCTCAGGAATAAGGGTATGCGTCGTAGATTCCATTTCCGTGAAGGGCGCAACTGGTGACCAGTGAGCCTATCGCCGTGAGCGTATTGTTCGTAGATTGGTGCAATTCATGCCGCTCCATCATGGCGGAGGCGATCTTCAATCATTTGGCACCGGATGGTTGGCTCGCCTCCAGTGCCGGATATCAGCCAGCGAAAGACGTTCATCTGCGGGTGGTTTCATTGCTGAGCCGATATGCAATTCCGACGCATCTGCTCAAACCTAAGTCGATTGAGCACGTGTTTATCAAGCCGCAAAAGGTCATCACGTTTTGCGAAGACTCAACACTGCTCAATACACTCCGATCTATCAATGAGCAGGATGCAGAGCGCTGGATAGTTTGCGATCCGGAAGAGGCAACCGGTTCACATGACGAGCTGGATTTGGCTTTTTTGAAAGCCTTCCGACAGTTGGAGTTTGCGATCGGAGAGTTGATCGACAATTTGAGGTCAGAGTCTCAAGCAGCTAGGTGACACAGGATTTTTTGTGGCCGATGCGTTCAATGGCGCCGGTAGATCAGATATATCTTTTCAAGGAGTAACTTCATGTCAGTGATTCAAGTTTTTGACCCGGCCTTGTGCTGCAGCACCGGCGTCTGTGGCGTTGATGTCGACCAGCAATTGGTCAGTTTTTCTGCCGATGTTGATTGGGCCAAGCAGCAAGGGGCACAAATTGAACGTTTCAATCTTGCCCAGCAACCCATGGCCTTCGCCGAGAGCACTGTCGTCAAAGGTTTTCTTGAACGCTCGGGTCAAGAGGCATTGCCGCTGATTCTGGTGGATGGCGAGTTCGCCCTGGCGGGTCGCTACCCGAACCGTACTGAATTGGCGCGCTGGGCAAAAATCGATGTTGCTGCGGTCGACGAGGAAAAACCGGCAAAAAGCTGTTGCAGTGGTTCCAAGTGCTGCTAACCATTTAAGGCTCGCTATGAAATTCCTCGAACAGCCGCCGCGCTACCTGTTTTTTACGGGCAAAGGTGGTGTGGGTAAAACCTCGATTGCCTGCGCTACCGCAATTCAACTGGCCGCAGCAGAACGCCGCGTTCTGCTGGTCAGCACCGATCCCGCCTCGAATGTCGGGCAGGTATTTGGTGTGGAAATCGGTAACCGCATTGTCGGGATTGATGCTGTTCCGGGATTGTTTGCGCTGGAAATCGATCCGCAAGCAGCCGCTCAGGCCTACCGAGATCGGATCGTTGGTCCAGTGCGCGGCGTGTTGCCTGACGCCGTGGTTAAAGGGATCGAAGAACAGTTGTCCGGCGCGTGCACCACTGAAATTGCCGCCTTCGACGAGTTCACTGCGCTGCTGACTGATTCTGCCCTGGTTGCCGGCTACGATCACATCATCTTCGATACCGCACCGACCGGGCACACCATCCGCCTGTTGCAACTGCCCGGGGCATGGACGGGCTTTCTCGATGAGGGCAAAGGCGATGCTTCCTGTCTGGGGCCTTTGGCCGGGCTGGAAAAGCAGCGCACCCAGTACAAATCTGCGGTTGAAGCCTTGGCCGATCCAGTGCGGACGCGGCTAATACTGGTTGCTCGTGCCCAGGCGGCCACGTTGCGCGAGGTTGCAAGGACACACGAGGAGTTGGCTGGCATTGGCCTTAAACAACAATACCTGGTGATCAATGGTGTTCTGTCCGAGGCGGACGTCGGTGAAGACCTCTTGGCCAAGGCCATCTTCAAGCGCGAGCAGGCTGCCTTGCTCGATATTCCGGTAGCCTTGAAAGCCCTGTCCATCGATCAGGTCGAATTGAAGCCATTCAATCTGGTCGGCTTGGCTGCACTTCGCAAACTGCTTGTTACGAATTCCGTCGATGTTGCATCGGATGTTCAGGCAGCGACCGTTCTTCCTGAGGTTCCCAGTCTGTCGGTGCTGGTCGATGGTATCGCGGCCGATGGGCATGGACTGGTGATGTTGATGGGTAAGGGTGGCGTGGGCAAAACTACGCTGGCGGCTGCCGTCGCCGTCGAACTGGCCAGCCGCGGCTTGCCGGTTCATCTGACCACGTCAGATCCGGCAGCACATTTGTCGGAAACTCTGGCAGGTAGTCTTGAGCATCTGACGGTCAGCCGAATCGATCCGCACGCCGAAACCGAGCGATATCGCCAGCATGTCCTGGAAAGCAAGGGGGCAACGCTGGATGCCCAAGGCCGGGCACTTCTGGAAGAAGACCTGCGTTCGCCCTGCACCGAAGAAATCGCCGTATTCCAGGCTTTCTCGCGGGTTATCCGTGAGGCCGGCAAGAAATTTGTGGTCATGGATACGGCACCGACCGGCCATACCCTGCTGCTGCTCGATGCCACCGGGGCTTATCACCGCGAGATCGCCCGCCAGATGAGCGGCAAGGACATGCATTACACGACGCCGATGATGCAGTTGCAGGATGCCAAGCAGACCAAGGTTCTGATCGCGACGCTGGCTGAAACCACGCCGGTTCTCGAAGCAGCCAATCTGCAGTCCGACTTGCGCCGGGCCGGTATCGAGCCCTGGGCCTGGATCATCAACAACAGCGTGGCGGCAGTCCAATCGTCGTCTCCGCTTCTGCGTCAACGGGCCATCAATGAATTGGCCCAGATCGATCTGGTCGCCCATACCCATGCCGTACGTTACGCAGTCGTTCCGCTGATTCAGGATGAGCCGGTTGGGGTTGAGCGTTTGCGCGCCCTGGCCAATTGCCATCCCGTTGCAGCCTGATAGGGATCAATCATGAGTGAAGTTACAAAAAAACTATCCTTCCTCGACCGTTACCTGACGGTCTGGATTTTTGCCGCCATGGCGTTGGGCATTGCCCTGGGTTATTTCGTGCCGGGCACCGAGGCCTTCATCAACCAATTCCAGGTCGGAACAACCAATATCCCGATTGCCCTCGGGCTGATCCTGATGATGTACCCGCCCTTTGCCAAAGTGCGCTACGAGGAATTACCCGACGTCTTCAACGACAAGAAGGTGCTTAGCCTATCGCTGGTGCAGAACTGGATACTCGGGCCGATCCTGATGTTTGCGCTAGCCATCATTTTCCTGCCGGACAAGCCCGAATACATGGTTGGTCTGATCCTGATCGGTCTGGCCCGCTGTATCGCCATGGTCATTGTCTGGAACGAGATCGCCAAGGGCTCGACCGAATACGCCGCAGGTCTGGTCGCTTTCAACTCGATCTTCCAGGTGCTGTTCTTCAGTATTTACGCTTGGTTCTTCGTCACCGTGCTGCCGCCGATGTTTGGACTTTCCGGCATGGTGGTCGATATCTCGATTGGCCAGATCGCCGAAAGCGTCTTTATCTACCTTGGCATTCCCTGCGTTGCCGGCGTACTGACCCGCGTCGTCATGCTGCGCTATGTCAGCAAGGAGTGGTACCACACGCATTTCGTACCGAAGATTGGGCCGATCACGCTGGTCGCGCTGCTGTTCACCATCGTCGTCATGTTCAGCCTCAAGGGGCAGCTGATTGTCACCATTCCGCTCGATGTGGTGCGCATCGCCATCCCACTGCTGATTTACTTTGTGGTCATGTTCCTGTTCTCGTTCTACATGAGCCGGAAGGTCGGGGCGAACTACAAAAAGTGCACCACCTTGTCGTTCACCGCAGCCAGCAACAACTTCGAACTGGCCATTGCCGTGGCGATTGCCGTCTATGGCATCAACTCCGGAGCCGCTTTTGCGGCAGTCATCGGCCCGCTGGTCGAGGTGCCGGTAATGATTGCGCTGGTCGGTCTGTCGTTGTGGTTTCAGAAACGCTTCTTCAAAGGTGAAGCGGCCTGATAATACGAAGGAACGTTTCTTGAGGAATGGCGATGCTTGAATACGATGTTTTTGCGCAAAGGCTATCGGCACATGGCAGCATCGCCACAACCAAATGCGCCGAAGTTAAGCTCGATACCGATCTCGACGGTCGGGAAGATGCCTTCAACCCGGCTGAGTTGCTCTTGGCAGCGCTTTCGGCTTGCATGCTGAAGGGTATCGAGCGGGTAACGCCCATCCTCAAGTTCGAATTTCGAGACGTTGCGATTCAGATTCACGGCTGGCGGCAGGACTCGCCGCCCAAGATGGACCGGATCGAATACACCATCTGGGTCGATACCGATGAGCCGGATCGTCGTCTTGAACTGTTGCACGAGAATGTTCGCAAGTACGGCACGGTGTTCAACACCGTGTCGGCCGGTTGCGATCTCAACGGGCAATTGTTGCGTGGCAAGCCAGAGTAGGCTATGACCACGCCTTGTCTTCTCGGAGCCTGGTCGGCAACCGAGGCCGAACTGCGCGGTTATTTGCGGCATCGCATGGGCCACCAGGAAGATGTCGAAGACCTTCTGCAGGAGGTCTTCATCAAGGCATTGCGCCAGGATGGTCGTTTCTGTCAGATCGAGAATCCTCGTGCCTGGTTGTTTCAGGTCGCCCGCAATGCCTTGGCCGATCGCATGCGCGTGGCCCGGGAGCACATCGCGTTACCGGACGACTTGGCTGTCCAGAAACCGGAGTTGCCTCCCCTGGTGGACGATCTGACGCAATGTCTGCCCCGTGTGCTGTCAGAACTTTCTGATGAAGACCGTTTGGCAATCACCCTCTGTGATATTGAAGGCAGATCGCAACAGGACTTGGCTGATCGCCTGGGAATTTCCCTGTCTGGCGCAAAGTCACGAATTCAGCGGGCTCGCAAGCGACTTAAAGCGCAGATGGAGCTGGGTTGCAAAGTGCGTTATGACGAAAGCGGCAATGTGTCCGGTTTTACACCCCGTCCGCCGATTGCCGGTTGAGATACGCATCCGTATCGCCCCGCAATGGATAGAGTTTCGTAGCCAACTTTTTTAGGGAAATGGGTGCGTCTTTTTGACGAGTGATTCGTCTCCGACTCTGTGATCAGGTGATTTACGAACACAGTATTCGATGCAAGGAGATTGTCATGAGCGCTCGTCAAGTCGTTATCTGTTCTCCGGTCCGCACCGCCATCGGCACCTACGGTGGCAGCCTGAAAGCCACGCCGGCCGTAACTCTAGGCGGAGTGGTCATTGGTGAGGTATTGCGGCGCTCTCAACTCGACCCGGCCAAGGTCGATTCTCTCGTAATGGGGCAGGTGATTCAGGCAGGCAGCAAGATGAATCCTGCCCGGCAAGCCGGCATGGCCGCAGGCTTGCCGGTCGAGGTGCCGGCCATGACCGTCAACCGCGTGTGCGGCTCAGGCGCTCAGGCGATTGTCAGCGCCGCCCAGGAAATCTGGGCAGGTTTTACCAACTGCGCCATCGCGGGCGGCATGGAAAACATGGATATGGCGCCCTATGTCCTGCCGCAAGGTCGTTGGGGAGCACGCATGGGTGACGTGCCACTGTTCGACAGCATGTTGCTGGATGGCCTCAACGATGCATTTTCCGGCCAGCACTCGGGATGGCATACGGAGGATCTGGTCGAAAAGTTTGCTATCAGCCGCGATGACCAGGATGCCTGGGCGCTCCGCTCGCAACTGAATTTCTCCAAGGCTCAGGCCGAAGGCAAGTTCGTGGCTGAAATCGTACCGGTCAGCATCAAGGGCCGCAAAGGCCCGGAATCTTTCGACAAGGACGAGCACAACCGCCCTGAAACCACCGCCGAGTCACTGGCCAAACTGCGTTCGGCTTTCCGCAAGGATGGCACGATCACCGCCGGCAATGCCCCTGGCCTCAATTCTGGCGCAGCAGCCATGCTGGTTGCCGAGCGTGACTGGGCTGAGGCTCAGGGTTTGCAGCCGATGGCCCGGCTGGCAGGCTATGGCATCGCAGCGGTCGAGCCTAGCTTCTTCGGGATTGGCCCGGTGCCCGCCGTGCGCCAGGCACTGGCCCGTGCCGGCTGGCAGGTTGGTGATGTTGACCGGATGGAGGTCAATGAAGCGTTTGCTGCCATTGCCATTGCTTGCACTCGCGAACTGGGATTTGCCCGGGAAGTGGTGAACGTCGAGGGTGGCGCGATTGCCCATGGACATCCAATCGGTGCTTCCGGTGCGGTGTTGACGACCCGTTTGCTGTACGCCATGCAACGAGAGGGCTTGAAGCGTGGCGTCGTCACGCTCTGTATTGGTGGCGGCCAAGGGATCGCGCTGGCACTGGAAATGATTTAAAGCGCATTATGCTGATATCAACCGGGTAACGGTTCCGAGGAGATGGAAATGGAAAACCCCATTCACAGACTCAGCGACCTTTTTCGCCAGCTTGGATTGCCTGACGAACCGGCGGCAATGGAGGCCTTCATTGCCAGCCATCGGCCGTTGCCGCAGGCTATTTCGCTTGCCGATGCCAAATTCTGGACGCCCAGCCAGGCGCAGTTTCTCCGGGAAGAGATCAGTGAAGATGCCGACTGGGCAGAACTGGTCGATACCCTTGCTTCACTTCTTTCATAACAACAGGAGACGATCATGAATATCATCCAGCAAATTCTTGAGTCCTTCAGCGGCACCTTGCCGAACGACAGCAAAACGGCAGCGGCCATCGCCCGTAACGCCTCGCCCGAAGAAATCGCCGCCTGCGCCACCGAAGAAGGCTTGCATGCGCTAGCAGGTGCCCTGTTCGAAGCCTGCGAGGAAGGTGGTGGTGCCAATGCTGCTTTGGATGGCGATTCGCATGTGGGGAGTGCGCTCACCAGCCGGCTTCAGGAGTTTCGCAAGGATTTGCCGTCGGGTTGTGAGACCGCCAGGTTGATCGATGCAGGGGCGCGTATTGAAGAGATTTCCGAAGCGGCCCAGAAAGCAGGTCTCACATCGCTTGCCACCATGCTGTTCGAGGCTGAGCAGGAACAGGACAAAACTTGAGGGACTGATGCTCTGTAGCGGGTCAATATCAGCCCGGCTTACGGCTGAAGAGCGGGGTATCAGGATTATTCAGGAGCCGATCATGCAAAAAAGATTCATCGCTGTTCTGGTTCTCGGCGTCTTGATGATTGGCGCAGCTTCGGCCCGCGGGCCATGGCGAGCCAGTGAGGCGAATACCCGTGGCTGGCAGTTCATGACCCCGGAAGAGCGGATTGAGCACCAAACCCGGATTCGTGGCTTTACCACGCTGGAGGAATGTCGGAACTATCAGGTTAGCCATCATCAATTGATGGAGGAGCGGGCCAGGCAGCGCGGAATGGCTCTGCCCAGTGGCGGGCAAGATATCTGTGAGCATCTGAAGCCGGCAAAGCCGCAACCCTGAGGATTCATTCGATTGAGACGGTAGCCCATCATGTCTTTCCTGCGCTTTCTGTCCATTCCCCTGCTGATCCTGGCAGCGACGGCCGGCCCGGTTTTCTGGGCGCTGCCGGAGGGGCTTGGGCTGGCGCGCAGTCTCGGTATTGTCGTGGGTTGGGCCGGGTGTGGACTCCTACTGGCCAGTCTCCTGCTGATGCTGAGGGAGCCACGACTGGCCAGAGGCTTGGGTGGGCTGGAAAGGATGTACCGCTGGCATCACTGGACGGGCATGGCGGCCTATGTTCTTTTGCTGGCGCATCCGCTGCTTCTGGCTGGCGATGCCTGGCCGAATAATCGGCAACTGGCATGGCAGACACTCTCGCCCTTTGATCAAGGCTGGCCGGTCTGGCTTGGCTGGCTATCCTTGCTCCTGCTGATGGTTGGCCTCGCCGTCACCTTCGAGCGTCGCATTCCTTATCGAACCTGGCGCTGGCTGCATATCGGACTCGGGCTGGCAGTGTTGCTCGGCTTGTTGCACCTGGTCTTGCTCGGCATCGACGAGCCGGTATGGCCGATTTTGGGGCTTGCCACTGTCTTTCTCGGCTGGCGCATTGTCCGCGAAGATTTCGGCCTTGCCGCTCAACCCTACATCGTGCAAAGCGCCAACACGGTGGCCAAGGGCATGGTTGAGATATCACTCAAACCATTGTCCGAAGCCGTATCCGTCACGCCCGGCCAGTTTGTATTGGTTGCCTTTTTTGCCGGCCCCACGTTCCGGGGCTGTGGCGAGTTTCATCCTTTCACTGTCAGCGCGGTCGGGGCAAGTGGTGAGATTCAGGTTGGCGTGAAAGCACTCGGCGATTGCACGCAGAAAATCCAGTCAATTGAGCCAGGGGTGATGGCTCGTGTACACGGTGCCTTCGGTAATTTTCTGGCTGATCGTCCGTCATCGCCACAACTCTGGGTTGCCGGCGGCATTGGCATTACGCCGTTCCTGGCACAAATACGGGCTGGGTTGCTCAAGCAGCAGACGCTGCTCCTCTATCTTTATCGCGCCGAGGCAGATGCTGCTTTTATGGATGAGATTAAGGCAATCGCTGGGCGCGATCCGAACCTCTCTCTCCGAGCAGTGGCGACCGGGAATGATGTTCCCGATCTGACTCTCCTCCTGCCCGATGCCGCCGCCCTGACTCAACATGATTGCTATTTGTGTGGCCCGCCGGGCATGGTCGCCGGCCTGAGAAAAGCGCTTAGCCTCAAAGGCATTACGCCCCGTCACATCCATTTTGAAAACTTCGAGTTCCGATAATGCGCCGCTTCTATATTTCGACGACCCTGTTGTTCTGGCTGCTGGTCACAGCCTTCTGGGCGGGAAGCCTGTGGCTGCCACCGGCCGAACAAAGCCAAGCCGTTGCGGCTGAGAAAACCTATTCCAAAGCCGATCTCGCCAAACATGCGACACCGGATAACTGCTGGATGGCGATTCGCGGTAGCGTTTATGACTTCAGTGCCTATTTGCCCGAGCATCCGTCGCGACCGGATTTGATCGAGCCCTGGTGCGGGAAAGAGGCGACCGAGGCCTACAATACAAAGACAAAAGGACGCCCGCATACGCCTTATGCCGACGAATTGCTGGCCAAGTTCAAGATAGGAAAGCTTGCTGCGGACAAACCAAAATGATCGAGCTGTCGACCGCCTCCTCTCCGTTTGAAACGGCAAGGCCCTGTTGCCCGCCACCGAATGGGCCACCATTGGGGGTGATTGAGGAAGTGCATGGCCCGGTCATCGATATCCTCTGTGAGCGTCTGCCGCCACTGCATCAGGCGGTCTATATCTGCCTCGATGGCGAGCGCTACACCTTCGAAGTGCATCGCCACTTGGATGAATCCCGGGCGCGGGCCATTGCCCTGCATCGCACTGGCGGTCTGCGCCGTTTGATGCCGGTCTTCGACACCGGCGGGCCCTTGCAGGTGCCGGTCACACCCGATTGCCTCGGTCGCTTGCTCGATATTTTTGG